>NZ_JBGTFM010000186.1:0-4048 GCF_041747255.1 Blastomonas sp.
TCGCAGGGCATGCGCGGATCGCGGGCAAGGCCGTGCCCGCCAGCCGCTCGCGATAGGGGGGCACCGCCACCATCGCGATGGCGATAAGGGTACTGCGGTTGTGGTCGACAGGGCTGGTGCCTCGAGTGACTGGCATAGCAAAGGCGTGGCGAACCAGAACGGTAAAGTCCGATGTGTCGGTTGCGGCCAGCGCACAATACAGCGTGGCAACAGCAGCGCCGTCAGCCGTGTTCCCGGTGATTCGCGACAGGCCGGCGAGCGCCGCGCCGCGCCCCGGAGAGACCAGAACCATCCGGATCGCATCGTGGGTCACGCTTATCGACCGGATCGCCTCGTCGAGCGGCAACGGATCGGGCGCGTCATCCTGTGCCCAGCCCCATGCCGTTTGCATCGCCATGCGCGACAGCCAGCGGGGCAGCGGCAGCCGCCCGACGCGTACCGTGACATCGGGCACGCCGTCCTGCATCCCGTGCACCTCTGCGCGCACATTGACCCACAGACCGAGCAGCAGCGGGCGGCTGTAGTGCGCGGTCAGCGCGGCTGTGCTTTCGGGAGCGTCTTTGTCTGGCCCCAGCGTCGCGGTAACACGCGCGGGCGACAACGCCTGGCTGGCGAGCGCGGTGATCCCGGCAAGCTGCTGGCGGTCAAGCGTCAGCGCGATCTGCTGCCCGCGCCGGGTGTCCTTATCGGTCAGGTCCTTGAGCGCATCACTTGCGGCGGTGACATCTGCCGCATTTGGCGCGCTGGCAGGCGGAACCGCGGGCGCAGTGCTGAGCATCAGGGCGGTCAGCACGACAATGATGCCCAGCAGCAACAGCAGCAGTCGTTTCAGTCGGCTGGCGCGTGGCTGCACAGGCTGATCATCGTCAGGGTGCGCGGATGTCTCGGCTGGGTCGGGCTGCTTCGGCATCAATCAGGCTGGACCGATAGCGCGCATATCGGCTCCTGGCGCGAACGACGACAAAGCGCCGGAAACCGCAACGGCTCCCGGCGCTTGATCTTGCTATGCAACTGGTCGCGCACGCTTATGCGGGGGGCAGGGCATCCTGTGCCTGCTTGACCAGAGTCTTGAACACATCGCCTTCGTGCATCGCGATGTCGGCCAGCACTTTGCGGTCCAGTTCGACGCCTGCGAGCTTCAGCCCGTGGATGAACTGGCCATAGGTCAGGCCTTCCATGCGGGTGGCGGCATTGATGCGCTGAATCCACAGGGCGCGGAAGTTGCGCTTCTTCGCCTTGCGGTCACGATAGGCGTACTGCCCTGCCTTTTCGACCGCCTGACGGGCGACGCGGATGGTGTTTTTGCGACGGCCATAATAGCCCTTCGCCTGTTCTAAAATGCGCTTGTGCTTGGCGCGGGTGGTAACACCCCGTTTGACGCGTGCCATAAACTATATCCTTGATTAAACTCTTGAAATCGGTGCCGATGCAGGTCTCAGCCGAGACCGTAGGGCGCCCATTTCTTGATGGTGCGGGCATCGGCGTCAGAAATGACCTCGGTGCCGCGATTCTGGCGGATATACTTGGCGTTATGGCTCATCAAACGGTGACGCTTGCCTGCGACGCCGTGCTTAACCTTGCCGTTGGCGGTGATCTTGAAGCGTTTCTTCACACCGCTCTTGGTCTTGAGCTTGGGCATTTTGGTCTCCTTCACTGGAAGTCCGTAGCGAGTGAACATGGCAGCCCATTACCAGCCAGCCCACTCAATCGGAAGCGCGTGCGGTTAGCGGGATTCGTGCGGGAATGCAAGCGCAACGCGCTATTTCAGCCGCGCGGCATGCCAGGCGAGGTGATCGGCCATGAAGGTCGAGATGAAATAATAGCTGTGGTCATAGCCTTCGCGCATGTTGAGCGTGAGCGCGATGCCTGCCGTCTCGCATGCCTCGGCCAGTAGCTGAGGTTTGAGCTGCTCTTCAAGAAAATCGTCGGCCGTGCCCTGATCGACCAGAATGTTGGGCACGCGCGCGCCGTCCTCGATCAGCGCGCAGGCGTCGTATGCGCGCCAGTCGCTGTGGTCATCGCCCAGATAGCCGCCGAGCGCTTTCTGGCCCCACGGACACTGCATTAGCGCAACGATCGGCGAGAACGCCGAGATGCTCCTGAACGTGTTGGGGTTGCGCAACCCGATGGTCAGCGCGCCATGGCCGCCCATCGAATGGCCCATGATCGCCTGCGCGTCCATATCAGCGGTGGGAAACCTGGCCGCAATCAACGCGGGCAGCTCGCGCTCGATGTAGCTACGCATCCGGTAATGCTGCGCCCATGGCTTTTGCGTCGCATCGACATAAAAGCCCGCGCCCGTGCCAAAATCATAAACCTCGTCATCGGGCACATCATCGCCGCGCGGCGATGTATCGGGCGCGATGTAGATCAGGCCATGCTCGGCGCACGCGGCGCGGAACTCACCCTTTTCGGTGACATTGGCATGGGTGCAGGTGAGGCCGGAGAGATACCAGACCACCGGCAGCCGCGCGCCCGGGGGCGCATCGGGCACGAACACCGAGAAGGTCATCTCGGTGCCGGTTTCAGACGAATCATGGGCGTAAACGCCCTGGGTTCCGCCGTGGCTGCGGGTGGTCGATACCGTTTTCATTTGGTGAGTGCCTTACATCCGGTGCATCACGCAAACCTTGTTGCCCGCCGGATCGCGCAAATAGGCGAGATACAGCTTGCCGAAACTGCCTTCGCGCACGCCCGGCGGGTCTTCAATCGCAGTGCCGCCATTGGCGACCCCCGCCGCGTGCCATGCATCTGCCAGTTCGGGCGACGATGCAGCAAAACCGATGGTGCCGCCATTGGCTCCGCAGGCTGGCTCGCCATTGATCGGCGGGGTGATGATGAACAGACCGCCACCATGCATATAGATGATCCGGCCCTTGGGGTCGGCCATGCCGGGCTTCGCGCCGAGCGCACCCAGCGTTGCGTCATAAAAAGCCTTGGACGCGTCAGGATCGTTGGTCCCGATCATGATGTGTGAAAACATGTCTCGCTCTCTTTCGTTGGTGTTTTTAACCGGCTGATTAACGAGGGCATGGACAAGCGGCCCGCCCCCAGACAATATCGCCCGCGCACAACAAGGACCATTGACTGCCAAGGTCAAGGCCTAAGCGGGAGAGTGGGTGGCCATGATGCTGAAACGCGTGATTATGGGATGCGCGGCATTGCTCGGCGCGGGCTGTTCGGGGCCTGACCGGGAGGCCAGCGATACGGCGGGCGGCATCGACGGCGCGCGAATCATCGCCGCCGCCGGTGAGGAATGGCTGAGCCACGGTCGCACCTATGATGAGCAGCGTTACAGCCCGCTTGAGCAGATCAACACTGGCAACATCGCTGATCTTGGCCTCGCGTGGTTTGCCGATATGGACACCGCGCGCGGGCAGGAAGCGACGCCGCTGGTGATCGACGGCAAGATTTACGTCACCACCGCCTGGTCAAAGGTCAAGGCGTTCGATGCCACCAACGGCAAGCCCCTGTGGGATTATGACCCCAAGGTGCCGGGCGAAACCGGGGTCAAGGCGTGCTGCGATGTTGTCAACCGGGGGCTCGCTGCCTGGGGCAACATGCTGTTTCTGGGCACGCTCGACGGTCGGTTGGTGGCGCTTGATCGCGGCACGGGGCGCGAAATCTGGAGTACGGTCACGGTCGACCAGACCAAAGCATACACCATCACCGGCGCGCCGCGCGTGATCGATGGCATGGTGATCATCGGCAATGGCGGCGCAGAGTTTGGCGTGCGTGGTTATGTCTCCGCTTATGATGCGGCGACCGGCAAGCAGCTGTGGCGTTTTTACACCGTGCCCGACCGCCCCGGCGCAAACAGCGAAGCGCATCTCAAGGCGGCAGAAAAGACCTGGAAGGGTGAATACTGGAACATCGGTGGCGGCGGCACGGTGTGGGATGCAATGGCCTATGATCCCGATCTTGGCCTGCTGTATATCGGTGTCGGCAACGGCTCCCCGTGGAATCAGGCCTATCGCTCGCCCGGTGGCGGCGACAACCTGTATCTGTCGTCGATTGTCGCGATCCGGGTGAAGACCGGCGACTATGC
>NZ_JBGTFM010000187.1:0-6302 GCF_041747255.1 Blastomonas sp.
CGGTGACGGATGCTGCGCCATTGGCGGGCGTTGCAGCCTGCACCAGCGGCTCCTCGCGCACCGCCTCGCCTAGCAGCGCGTTGAGGCCCCGGCCAAGGCCTGTGGGGCGTCTGCGGCCAATGGCCTTGGTCATGTCGGTGAGTTCGGTCCGGTCATCAGACATCAGGCGGCTTCCTCAAGCTTGGGCATGCGTGTGATAAACTCGCGCGCCAACGCGATATAGGCCTCTGACCCCACGCAACGGTGATCGTAAATCAGCGCGGGCAGGCCGTGGCTCGGTGCTTCGGACAGGCGCACGTTGCGCGGGATGACGGTATCAAACACCAGCCTGCCCAGCACCGCGCGCACATCATCCGACACCTGATCGGTCAGTCGGTTGCGCCGGTCATACATCGTCAGCACCACGCCGATAATCGACAGATCACGATTGAACCGTTGCTGCACCCGTTCGACCGTTTGCAGCAACTGACTCAACCCTTCGAGCGCAAAGAATTCGCATTGCAGCGGCACCAGCACCTTGTCTGTCGCAACCAGGGCATTGAGCGTGAGCAGACCGAGCGACGGCGGGCAGTCGATCAGGCACACCTGCCAGCGCCCGCGCACATCGGCATCCATCGCCATCTTCATGCGGTGGGTGCGATGGTCAAGATCAACCAGCTCGATCTCTGCGCCCGACAGGTCAACCGTCGCCGGCACGATGTCGAGCCCGGGAATCTGCGTCGGCACCGCGCATTGCGCCAGCGACGCGCCATCGGTGAGCAGGTCATAGCTCGAATATTCGCGGTCATTGCGCGCAATCCCCAGGCCGGTCGAGGCATTGCCCTGTGGGTCGAGATCGATCAGCAGCACCGACATGCCGCTCGCCGCCAGCGCCGTGGCAAGATTGATCGCGGTGGTGGTCTTGCCCACCCCGCCCTTCTGATTGGCCACAGCAATTCGGATCATGTCATGCTCCTTCGCCCGCGCGATCATGCGTGCCTGCGCTTTGGCCTTGCGCCTTTCGGTTCGGTGACACCGATGCGGCCCTTGCCGACGAGAATCGCCGCATCGCTATCAGTGATGCTGGGTTCCACGTGAAACATATCGTGCCACGGCGCGCCAACGCTTTCCAGTTCCGCGCGCGCATTTCTGCCCTTGGGTAGCAGCCATACCGTTTTATCTGTGGAAAAGCGTGCCGCACCTTCGATAAGACGCGGCAGCGGCGCAAAGGCGCGCGCCGAAATGAAATCGGCGGCAGTGGGCTTAACACGGTTAAGCGGCATCCCTGCGACCTCAACCCGATCCTTCAGCCCGAATCGCGCGATGGCGCGTTCAAGATAGGCAATGCGCAACGCGCGCGATTCGATGAGCACCACCCGGCATGGCGCGAGCAACGCGATGATAAGGCCAGGAAACCCTGCCCCGCTGCCCAGATCTATCCATAATGATACGGCCGACGGTTGGGCAAAGCGCAGCAACTGTGCACTGTCGACAATGTGCCGCTGCCAGATTGAGTCGATTGTCGAAGCTGCAATCAGGTTTTGCAGCGCCGCCTCCTCGGTCACGAAGCGCGCGAATGCGTCCAGCTCCGCGATTGTTTCACGTGAAACACACAGGGCGTCCTGAAGCCATTCCTGTGCTTCCACCTCGGTACGCACCAACTTTGTCATGTGATCATGCAGCGCGGCGCCGCGCATGGACAAGGATTGCGGCCAGCGCGGCAGGTGTCACGCCCCGAATCCGCCCGGCCTCGGCCAGCGACTCGGGTTGCGCGAGGCTGAGCCGCTCGACCATCTCGTTCGACAGCCCGGCAATCGCGCCATACTCAATATCGGCCCCCAGCGCGACTTGCTCACTGGCACGCAGGTCGCGCAACTCTGCCGCCTGACGCGCAAGATAGGGCGCGTAGACCGCGTCTTCCTCGATTTCATCAACGAGGTCCGCCGGGAGCGCGTCGCCATCCAGCAAGGGCGCAAGCGACGCCAGCGTCACAGCCGGATAGCGCAGCCAGTCGTACAGGCTCTGTCGAGCGCCATCGGCCTTAACCGGCAGGCCGAGCGCGGTGAGTTCGCTGCAGCTTGCCTTCTGCTCAAGACGGGCGCGCATGTCCGCCTTGGCGGCGCTGCGTGTTTCGAACCAATTGCGCCGCGCATCACCCACACAGCCCGCCGCGATCGCCATTCCGGTCAAGCGGTCGCTGGCATTGTTGGCGCGCAACCGCAGCCGGTATTCGGCGCGCGCGGTAAGCATCCGATAGGGCTCGGTCACCCCCTGCAATACCAGATCATCGATCATCACCGCCAGATAGCTGTTGGCACGATCAGGCAACGTGATGGCGCGGTCCAGCACCATCGCTGCCGCCGACAGCCCGGCGATCAGCCCCTGCGCCGCCGCCTCCTCATAGCCAGTGGTGCCATTGATCTGCCCCGCGCAATACAGGCCCTGGATCGCGCGCAACTGTAGACGATGGTCGAGCGCACGGGGATCGATATGATCGTACTCGACCGCATAGCCCGGCACGACGATCTCGGCGCGCTTGAGCCCCGCCATCGAGCGCACAAAATCAAGCTGCACATCGGTGGGCAGCGAGGTCGAAATGCCGTTGGGATAAACCAGCACGCTGTCCAGCCCCTCGGGTTCGAGAAACACCTGATGACCATCGCGGTCGCCAAAGCGGTGAATCTTGTCCTCAATCGACGGGCAATAGCGCGGGCCCTGCGCGCCAATCGCGCCGCTGAACAGCGGTGAGCGATTCAGGTTGGCGCGGATAATGTCGTGCGTTTGGCTGTTGGTGCGAGTGATCGCGCAGAACAGCTGCGGCACCGTACGGCGCACCGTCAACGGCGACATGGTCCAGCTGCCATCGTCGCTTGGCTGTTCCTCAAGCACCGCCCAGTCGATGGTGCGCCCGTCGATCCGTGGAGGCGTGCCCGTCTTGAGGCGCGCCATCGGCAGCGCGGCATCGCGCAGCTGCTGTGCCAGCAAGGTCGCACCGGGTTCGCCCACCCTGCCCCCGGTCAGCCGCTCTTCCCCGCGATACAGCCGTCCACCGAGGAAGGTGCCGGTGGCGAGTATCACGGCTGGCGCTGTGAGCATGGTGCTATCGGCAAGCACGACGCCCGATACCCGGTCGCCTTCCAAGATCAGCTCGGCCACCTCACCCTCAACGATCGTCAGACCCGGCTGCGCATCGAGCATCGCCTGCACCGCAGCCTTGTACAGCACCCGATCCGCCTGCACCCGGGGCCCCTGCACCGCGCTGCCCTTGGAGATGTTCAGCATCCGGTAGTGGATCGCAGCAGCATCGGCGGCGCGCGCGATCAGCCCGTCAAAGGCGTCAACTTCGCGCACCAGATGGCCCTTGCCGAGGCCTCCGATTGCCGGATTGCACGACATCGCACCGATCGATTCGCGCGAGAAACTGACCAATGCCACACGCGCACCCATGCGCGCGGCAACCGCCGCCGCCTCGCACCCGGCATGCCCGCCGCCCACAACAATGACATCAAACCCGCTCATAGCGCAGCGCATAGCGCAAATGCGGGATTCGGTCGAGTGGCGACGGCGGCGCTACTTGCCGATGCAGAAGCGCCCGAACAAGGTATCAAGCATGTCCTCAACATGGCTATGGCCGAGCAGGCTGTCGATCGCCGCGCGGGCCTGACGCAACGCCTCGGCGCGAATCAGCGGATCGGACTGGCCAGCGGCATCATGCAATGAAACGCCACACTGGCTGATCAGGCGATGCTGGCGGGCATTGAGCGCGAGGTCCTCTGGCGCAGGAAGCAGTTGGCGGGCGGACGCTACCAGATCAGCGATGAGTGCGTCGATTCCCTCACCGGTCAGCGCGGATACTAGATGCCGCGCCACGTCTGCCGTTTCACGTGAAACATCAGCCCGATCAACCTTCGCCGCGATTTGCCAAACTGCGGGATGCTGCGGAATCCCGTCAGGAACGCCAAGCCACAGCACGATATCGGCGGTAGCAATCGCATCCTGCGCACGGGCAATGCCAATGGCTTCGATTCCATCGCCGTGGTCGTCACGCAAACCGGCGGTGTCGCTGAACACGAACGGCACGCCATCATAGGCCACCGGCACCGCGATGATGTCACGCGTTGTGCCCGCGATATCGGAAACGATGGCCGCGTCGCGCTGCACCAGTGCGTTGAGCAAGGTTGATTTGCCCGCATTGGGCGGACCGGCGAGCACCACACGGATGCCATCCTTCAACCTCTCGGCATGCGGTCTTGCCAGCACCGCATCGATCTCAGCCGCAAGCTCCAACGTCAAAACGCGCAGCGTTTCATCCGCACCGGTATCAACGTCATCCTCATCGGAAAAATCGAGTTCGGCCTCCACCATTGCGGACAGGCGTAGCACCGCCTCACGCCAACGGTTTGCCAGCCGCGACAAGTGCCCGCTTGCCATCCGCAATGCCGCCACCCGCTGCGCCTCGGTCTCCGCAAGCAGCAGATCGCCCAGCCCTTCGGCTTCGGCCAGGTCAATCCGGCCATTGCTGAATGCGCGGCGGGTAAACTCGCCTGGCTCCGCCATCCGTAGCCCCGGCATATTGGCAAGCGCGGTTTCCACCGCCCGCACCACCGCCCGCCCACCATGCAGGTGAAGTTCCACGAGGTCCTCACCCGTCGCTGTCGCAGGACCAGCGAACCAGATCACCACTGCACGGTCCAGCAAGCGCCCATCGGCCGGATCGCGCAGCGATCTTAGCGCTGCCTGCCGCTCGGACGGCAGCGCACCAGTCAGCGTCGCCAGCGTTTGCTTCGCCAGAGACCCGCTGATCCGTATGGTGGCAATCGCCGCCGGTGGCGCGCCGCTCGACAGCGCGAAAATCGTGTCACCGCTCGGCATGGGAGTGAAGTGGTCAATCGCCCTTTTTGGGCTTGCCCGCTGCGCCTGCTGCTGCGGCTTCCATGATCTGCTGGAAGAAGCGCAGGCCCATCTCGCCCATCGGCGCGATATTCTTGGCCATGGTCTGCAGCTGGTCGACGTTGCTGGTGCCCTTCATCGCATTGACCACGCCATCGACGTAGGTCTTGTTGACGTCCGATACATCGGGCAAGCCCAGAAAGCGGCGCATCTCTTCCGGGGAGCAATCGACTTCAACATTCACTTTCATGACAGACATCCTCTTGTCGCGTGTAGGCCCCCAAGCCCCGAATTCGCGCTTATCAGCATCCGCAAAGTGGTTATAAACACGGTGTAAATCAATCGAATTGATGAAGGACAGGCATAATGGGTGCGATGTACAGCGTAGCGACGTTCGAAGGCGATGCTCATTTTCAGGCTTATGTGGCGCAGCCCGATGGCAGCCCCAAGGCAGCAATCATCGTCATTCAGGAGATTTTCGGCATCAATCCCGGCATCCGGCAGAAATGCGATGGCTGGGCAGCCAAAGGGTATCTCGCGGTCGCGCCCGATCTGTTCTGGCGGATCAAGCCGGGCATCGAACTCGACGCCGATGTTGAAGCCGAGCTGCAGGAAGCGTTCGGCTATTTCGGCCAATATGATCCGACCGACGGGGTGAAAGATATCGAGGCGACGATCCGGACAATCCGCGCCGGCATCGGCGGCTTGCCCGGCGTCGCCAAGGTTGGCGCGGTGGGCTACTGCCTGGGCGGCAAGCTCGCCTATATGGTCGCGGCGCGCACCGATATCGATGCCAGCGTTGGCTATTATGGCGTGATGATTGACCAGATGCTGGGCGAATCGCACGCCATCGCCAATCCGCTGTTGCTCCACATCCCCACTGCCGACCACCTTGTCGGGCCCGAAGCGCAAGCGGCAGTCCACGCCGGGCTTGGTGATCATCCGCGCGTGACGTTGCATGATTACGAAGGGCTCGACCACGGCTTTGCCGCTGAACACGGCGCGCGGCGCAATGAAGCAGGTGCCCAGCTTGCCGATGGCCGCACCGAAGCGTTCTTCGCCGAGCATCTGGCATGAGCGAGCATCCCGGCGTCGCTGCCTGGCACGCCTATATGCAGGGCGGATCGCAGCCCGAGGCATTGCAGGCGATGCTCGCCGATGATGCTGTATTCCACTCGCCTGTGGTCCACACCCCGCAGGCGGGCAAAGCGAAGGTTTTTGTCTATCTCCACGCCGCCTCCCATGTGCTGGGCAACGACAGCTTCACCTATGAGCGCGAGCTGGTCGATGGCAACCAGGCGATGCTGGAATTTGCCTGCACGGTGGATGGCATCCACATCAACGGCGTCGATATCATCCGCTGGAACGATGCCGGGCTGATCGAGGACTTCAAGGTCATGGTCCGGCCGCTCAAGGCGATGAACATGCTGTGG
>NZ_JBGTFM010000188.1:0-24174 GCF_041747255.1 Blastomonas sp.
CCGTGCCGCTTTTGGCTGCGAGACCGCCGCCCAGCGACACGCTGCCGAATTCGAACAATCCGGCGAGGTTGAAGGCGATCGCGGTGACCAGCAGCAGCAGCGCGATAATGATGCGCGGGTCCTGCAGCTGGAAGGCCCAGCCGATCTGCTCGCCGCCTGCGCGCAGCGCCAGCAACAGCGCGCCTAGCGCCGCGCACACCAGCACGATCCCTGCCGTATAGGCTAAAGCATCGCGGCGCGCGCTGCGTTCGTCACCGCCCGCTTTGGCGAGGCTGATCGCCTTGAGGCTGAGGATCGGGAACACGCACGGCATGATGTTGAGCAGCAGCCCGCCCAGCAGCGCGCCACCCAGCGCGGCGAGCAGCAGCGTGAGCGTGCCCTCGCTCGCTGTGTCAGCGCCGCCAGCAATCAACTCCCCGCCTGGCGCAACAATGCCGGGGGTGGCGGTGAGATCAAGCCCGAGATGATCGCCGATCCTGATGATGCCGGTGAGCTCAGCAGGCGCAGCGCCATTCGCGCGCGTTTCGACAATCAGCCGGTCGCCATCGCGATAGAATGTCTGCGGGGCAATGTAATCGACCAGCGGATGCGTGCGCGCGAAGAAATAGGGCGAGTCGATGGCCCCGTCGGCGGGATATGGGATGGCGATGCGCAGCGTCTCGCCATCGACCGCAAAGGTCGCCTGTGACCCCAAGGGCGCGGGCAGCCGCGCACGCCACCCATCGAACTTTTCGCGGGTGGCAGGCGTAATCGTGCCATCGCCAACGGTTATGCTGGTGGTCAGCACCGCGCTTTCGGGCACGCAGATCTCATCGGTGCATGCCAGCCAGTCGGCCTTGACCGATATCGGCAGGCGGGTGCCGGGGGCCAGCGCCGGATCGAGGCTGAGCGCCACCAAAGGCGCGTGCGGGCCTTCGTAGACATGGTTCATCAGCCCCGCGATGATCAGCGTCTCGGGCACCGGATAACGCAGCGGCCCGGCGGTCACGCCCTTGGGCAGGGTCCATGCGAGCGTCATGCCCAGCCCGGCATCGCCCGGATTCTCCCAATATCCGTGCCAGGTCGGCTTGGGGGTCATGGCAAAGGCGAGGTCAACGCTGCTGCCCGCCGCGGGCCCTGCGCTCTCGGTGACCAATACAGCGGTGATGTTGTTCGGGCGATTGGCAAGCTGCGGCTGGGCGACGCCGGGCACAGCCGCCAGCCCCAACAGGCACAGCATTGCCGCGATCACCGCCTGAAATGTCCACACTCTCATGACATGCCGATGTAGTGGCTTTATCGCCATCCGCCAATGGTGAGGTGCGGTTTGCGTGAAGCGCATAGCCTCCAGCCTTGCGGACCGACCAGCTCAGCCCTAAAGACAAAGCCTTCCCCAACTATTTGGCCATTTCATGACCCTGTTGTTTATCTATGTGGGCGCGGCGCTCAGCGTATCGTTCCTGTGCTCGCTGCTTGAGGCATCGCTGCTCACCATCACGCCTTCGGCTATCCAGACCGGCAAGACCAAGGGCGCGCGCTGGGCGGAAGGGCTGGATTCTCTGAAGCGCAACGTTGATCGTCCGCTGGCGGCGATCCTGACGCTGAACACCGTCGCGCACACGATGGGCGCAGCGGGCGCGGGCGCGGAATATGCGCGGTTGTTCGGCAATTCCACCCAGGCGCTGTTTGCCGCCGCGCTGACCGTTGCGGTGCTGATCCTCACCGAAATTATCCCCAAGACCATTGGCGCGCGTTATGCACTCACGCTCGCGCCGTTTGTTGCGCGCGTCCTGCCGGTGCTGATCCTGCTGCTGGCGCCTTTGGTGTGGTTCTCGCAGCAGCTCACCCGGCTGATCACCTTCGGTCAGGCAGCGCACGCCCCACGCCACCGTGAGGAGCTGATGGCGGTTGCGCGCATGGGCAGCGATTCGGGCCAGCTGCACAAGCAGGAAAGCGAAGTGCTGCACAATCTGCTGCAGCTGAGCCAGGTGAAGACCTGGGACATCATGACCCCGCGCACCGTGGTGTTCTCACTGCCGCTCACCACCCGGCTTGATGAGTTTGTGCCCAGGGTGCGCAACAAGCCGTTCACCCGCATCCCGATGTTCGAGTCTGACCCGGCTGACATCAAGGGTTTCGTCATCAAGGGCGAGGTGCTGATGCACATGATCGAGGCAAAGCCCGATGAGGTGGCCGGGCTTCAACAGCTGATGCGCCCGATCAGCAGCACGCTCGGGACCGTGTCTGTCGACCGGCTGTTCCAGCGCTTCATTGAAGAAAACCACCACATCATGTTGGTGGTTGACGAATATGGCTCAGCGCTGGGCATCGTGACGCTGGAAGATGTGGTCGAGACGATCTTCGGCTTCGAGATCATCGATGAGGTCGACAAGGTGCCCGACATGCAGGCCTATGCCCGCCAGCTGTGGAAGGTGCGGGCTGAACGCATCGGGATCGAGCCAGCTGACGCGGCCTGATCAGCGTTGCTGGTAAGCGGTCAGGCCTTTGCCTAGACGGTTCTCGCCCAGCTGGATCTGCTCGCGGCTCCAGTTGGCGACGAACCAAGTGTTGCGTGATACCCCAGGGGCGATGGTCGCGCTGTTGCTGTGCACCTGCAGACCCGCCGAGCTGTGCTGACGGTTTTCAGGCGCTACCGCGATGAACGCCGACCAGTTTTCCTTGTTCTTGCCCTGCACGAAGACGTTGCGGGCAATCTCGCCGCTGGCACCGGCAGGCAGATCGATCATGTAGTTCGTGCCGTTGCCGTTGCTGTCGTCAAAGCTTGAATCGGTGATCGAGACGCGCGCCGAACGGCTCTTGACATAATGCCCGCCCTGGCCGCGCTCGAAGCGCGAGCGGGTGACGGTGAGCGCGCCATAATTGCCGATATAGATCGAGTGGGCGCAATCTGAATCGCACAGGCCAAGGCCCGAAAAACTGCTCTTGTCGATGATGATGCGGCTGCCGGTATCATCGGCGGTCAGAATGCCCTGCTGGCTGTCACGAAACAGGCTGTTGACCACGGTCAGGTCGCCCTGTTCAAGCCGAATGCCCGCTCCGTTTTCATCCGGCACCTTGATGTTCTGGAACACCAGCCCTTCGACCCGCGCGCCGCGCCCGCGCAGCACGAGCGTCGCCTTGTCTTCGCACACCCCGCCGTCAAAGATCGCGGTGCCCGGTGTGATCGCGCGAAAGGTGATGCTTCCCTCTTCCTGCACCACGCAGTCGCGCCAGGTGCCCGGCTGCACCTCGATGGTGCCGTTGCCGCCACCGATCCGCGCCACCACTTCGGCGAGCGAGCCGAACGATTGGCCGGTCTCGGCGAGCCGGTACGGCATAGGTCGGTCTTGGGATCGATTTTGCGCGGCGAGTGGCAAGGTGACACTGGCGATCAGTGCGACGAACAGGGCGGGGCGGAACTTTTGCATGATTTGGTCGATATCACTGCAATGAAAAAAATGCGCGCGCTTAGAGCGTTGACGGGAGCGCTGTCCCGTCACGGCACGGTTGGCGGCTCGGGCGTAACCGGTGCCTGTGCGCGCTCCCTGCGCCCATAGACCAGATCGAACAGCGGCGATGCCATGAAGGTGGTGACAATCGCCATGATCACCAGCATCGAGAACAATGCGGGGCCGATGATGCCGCGTTGCAGGCCGATGTTGATGATGATCAGCTCCATCATGCCGCGCGCGTTCATTAGTGCGCCGATGGCCATGGCGGTCGCATTGTCCTGTCCGGCAAGCCGGGCTGCGGCATAGCAGGCGACCCCCTTGGCCAGGATCGAGGCTGCCAGAATTCCCATCGCAATCGCCAGCAGCTCGGCATTGTTGACCACGGTCAGCTGGGTGTTGAGGCCCGAATAGACGAAGAACATGGGGATTAGCAGCACCATAATGATCGGCTCAAGCTGGCGCTGCACATCATTGGCGAGCATTCCGCGCGGCATGCAGATGCCCAGTATAAAGCCGCCCAGCACCGCGTGGATGCCGATATAATCCATCGCAAAGGCGGCGAGCATGAACAGCACCAGCACGGCGGCGAGCATGCTGTGCGTCACCTTGCCATCGCGCTCCGCAATGCGCCCGAGCGGCGCGAGCAGCCTTCGTCCGAAGGTGAACATAAACCCGGCAAAGGCAGCGCCGCCGACGATTGCCTTGATCGCGACCCCCGGCCCGTCGCCAAAGCTCGCCAGCACGATCGCCAGCACCGTCCACGCTGCAGCATCGTCAATCGCGCCGGCGGACAGCGTCAGGCTGCCCAGCCGGGTATCGGTCAACCCGCGCTCATCGATGATGCGCGCTAGCATGGGAAAGGCGGTGATGGCGATGCATGCGCCAAGGAACAGCGTCGCCTGAAACTGGTTGACGTCGCTGGCAAACAGCCCGGGCACGGTCTGAAGCAGCGGTGCCAGGAACACGGCGACCGCAAACGGCACCGCCATGCCTGCGAACGACACCGCCGCAGCGCTGCCGATCTGTGCCCTGAAATGATCGGACCTGAAACCCAGCCCGACCAGAAACATGTAAAGCCCCACGCCCAGCTGGGCAAAGACGAACAGCACGTTCTTGGTTTCATTGGGGAACAGCGCGGCCTGTAGATCGGGCAGAAAATAGCCGAACAATGATGGCCCCAGCACCACCCCGGCGATCATCTCGCCCACCACCTGCGGCTGGCCCAACCAACGGCGCACGCAATAGCCCACCACCCGGCAAGTGGCGATAATCAGCGCCACCTGTGCAAAGAAATAGGCGCTGAGTTCCGGTGGTGTCACAAGCCAAGGCCCCCAAGGGGCCAGCACAGCTTATGGATGTGCGTGGCCCAAGGGGATGTTGCGGTTTACCGCGCGGGAGTCAATCGCCGTGGATCAATCCAGATTGGGACGCAGCCAGCGCCGGGCGATATCGATATCGACCCCGCGCCGCTGAGCATAATCGGTGACCTGATCCTCGCCGATGCGCGCGACGCCGAAATATTGACTATCGGGGTGGCCGAAGTAAAAGCCGCTGACCGCTGCGGTGGGCAGCATCGCAAAGCTCTCGGTCAGCGTGATGCCGGTGGCGTCGGTGGCCTTGAGCATCTCGAACAGCACCGGCTTCTGGCTGTGGTCGGGGCAGGCGGGATAGCCCGGCGCGGGGCGGATGCCGCGATATTGCTCCTTGATCAAGGCTTCGTTGGTCAGCTGCTCGCCTTCCGCATAGCCCCACAAGGTGGTGCGCACATACTGGTGCAGCCGCTCGTCAAACGCCTCGGCCAGCCGGTCGGCGAGCGCCTTGAGCAGAATATCGTTATAGTCGTCGTGGCTCGCCTTGAAGCGTTCGAGCTGCGCCTCGATGCCGTGGCCTGCGGTCACCGCAAAGCCACCGATCCAGTCGCCGGCCGGATCGATGAAATCCGCCAGACACATGTTGGCACGGCCCTCGCGCTTGGCGACCTGCTGGCGCAGGAAGGGCATTCTAATCTCCTCGCCGTCCGCGTGGATGAAGACATCGTCGCCATCGCGCTGGCACGGCCACAGCCCTGCCACGCCCTTGGCGGTCAGCCATTTCTCGGCAATGATCTGGTCGAGTATCGCATTGGCATCGGCGAACAACGAAGCCGCGCTTTCGCCGACCACATCGTCGGTGAGGATCGCCGGATAATTGCCCGCCAGCTCCCACGCACGGAAGAACGGCGTCCAGTCGATCAGTTCGCGCAAGTCCGCCAGATGCCAGTCCTCGAACACATGCAATCCGGGCTGCTTGGGGACGGGCGGCTTCTGCGCCATATCGGCGACAAAGCCGTTGGCGCGCGCGACATCGAGCGGTGACAGCTCGTTCTGCCCCTTGTTGGCGCGGGCCAGACGCACCGCCTCATATTCTTCTGCCACCTTGAGCACGAAGGGGTCGCGGTTGGTCTGGCTGACCAGATTGGAGGCGACGCCCACCGCGCGGCTGGCATCAAGCACGTGGACCACGGGGCCTGTATACGCGGGCGCAATGCGCAGCGCGGTGTGCACCTTGGATGTCGTTGCTCCGCCGATCAGCAGCGGCATGGTCATTCCCGCCTTCTGCATTTCCTCGGCCACCGTCACCATCTCGTCGAGCGACGGGGTGATCAGGCCTGACAGGCCGATGATGTCCGCGTTGTTGTCGTTCGCGGCCTTGATGATATCGTGCCAGGCGACCATCACGCCCAGATCGACGACCTCATAGCCGTTGCACTGCAACACGACCCCGACGATGTTTTTGCCGATGTCATGCACATCGCCCTTCACCGTCGCCATGATGATGCGGCCCTTGCCCTTGGCATTGGGGTCTTTCTCGGCCTCGATATACGGGAACAGATGCGCGACGGCTTTTTTCATGACGCGCGCGGATTTCACCACCTGCGGCAGGAACATCTTGCCCTCGCCGAACAGGTCGCCGACGACGTTCATGCCATCCATAAGCGGGCCTTCGATGACCTCAATCGGCCGGGTCGATTGCAGCCGGGCTTCCTCGGTATCCTCGACGATATGCGCGTCGATGCCCTTGACCAAAGCATATTCCAGCCGCTTGGTCACCGGCCAGCCGCGCCATTCGGCGGCCTGTTTTTCGGCGCGTTCGTCCTTGCCGCGAAAGCCTTCGGCCAAGGTGATCAGCCGCTCGGTCGAATCCTCTCGCCGGTCCCAGATGACGTCTTCGCAGGCTTCGCGCAGCTCGGGGTTGATGTCGTCGTAAATGTCGAGCTGGCCGGCATTGACGATGCCCATGTCCATGCCCGCCTTGATTGCATGATACAGGAATACGCTGTGCATCGCGCGGCGCACCGGTTCGTTGCCGCGAAAGCTGAACGACAGGTTGGAAACGCCGCCCGATATATGCACATGCGGGCAGCGCTGCTTGATTTCGCGGCAGGCCTCGATGAAATCGATGGCATAGCGGCGGTGCTCATCAATACCGGTGGCGACCGCGAAAATATTGGGGTCGAAGATGATGTCCTCGGGCGGAAAGCCGTTCGCGGTGAGCAGTTTGTAGGCGCGCTCGCAAATCTCGACCTTGCGCTGCTTGGTGTCGGCCTGGCCGACCTCGTCGAACGCCATGACTACGACGGCAGCGCCATAATCCATGCAGATGCGCGCGTGGCGCAGGAACTCTTCCTCGCCTTCCTTCATGCTGATCGAATTGACGATGGGCTTGCCCGACACGCATTTCAGGCCTGCCTCGATCACCGACCATTTCGACGAATCGATCATGAACGGGACGCGGGCAATGTCTGGCTCTGCGGCGATGAGCTTGAGGAAGCGGGTCATCGCGGCGTGCGCGTCGAGCAGGCCTTCGTCCATGTTGATATCAACAATCTGCGCGCCGTTCTCGACCTGCTGGCGCGCGACATCGACCGCTTCTTCGTAGCGATCTTCCATGATCAGCTTCTTGAACTTGGCGGAACCGGTGACGTTGGTGCGCTCGCCGATGTTGACGAACTGGGCGGTTGATTGGGCGGGGGGTTGGGTCATGTTATCTTCTCAAAATCCTCCCCCTGCGGGGGAGGGGAACCATGCGCAGCATGGTGGAGGGGTGTCGCGTTATCGAGGGGGTGATACCCCTCCGTCTCGCCGTCGGCGATCCACCTCCCCTTGCAGGGGAGGAGTAAAAATCAAGCCGCCATCGTGAATGGCTCCAGCCCGGCGAGCCGGGTCACCACCGGCGGCGTCGGAATAACGCGCGGCTCAGCATTCGCAACCGCGCGGGCAATCGCGCCGATGTGCGCGGGGGTCGTGCCACAGCAGCCACCGACGATGTTGATCAGCCCGTCGCGCAGCCACACCTCGATCAGCTCGGCAGTATGCTCGGGCAGTTCGTCATATTCGCCCAGATCGTTGGGCAACCCGGCATTGGGGTAGGCCATGACCAAAGTGTCTGCCTGACGAGCCAGCGCCGCCAGATGCGGACGCAGCAAATCAGCACCGAACGAGCAGTTGAGCCCGATGGTCAGCGGCTTGATATGCCGCACCGCGTGCCAGAATGCCTCGACCGTGTGGCCCGAAAGGTTGCGCCCGGCCATGTCGGTGATGGTCATCGAAATCATCAGCGGCACCTCGCGCCCGGCGGCGGTGGCCGCATCGCGCGCAGCCATTGCGGCGGCCTTTGCATTCAGCGTATCGAAGATCGTTTCGATCAGAATGAAATCGACCCCGCCGTCGACCAAAGCGTCGCACTGCTCGCGATAAACATCGCGCATCATATCGAAATCGACCTCGCGATAACCCGGATCATTGACATCGGGCGACAGCGACAGCGTCTTGTTGGTGGGGCCTATGGCGCCTGCGACAAAGCGGGGTTTGCCGTCGCGCGCCTCGGCGGCATTCGCTTCCTCACGAGCGACGCGCGCCGATTCGATGTTGATCTCGCGCACCAGATGCTCGGCGCCATAATCGGCCTGGCTGATGCGGTTGGCGCTGAAGGTGTTGGTCTCGATAATGTCCGATCCTGCATCCAGATAGGCGCGGTGAATGCCTGCGATGACTGCGGGGCAGGTCAGCGCCAGAATGTCATTGTTGCCCTTCTGGTCATGCGTGAAGTCCAGGCTCCCGCGAAAATCGGCCTCGGATAGCTTCGCCGCCTGGATCGCGGTGCCATAGCCGCCGTCGAGCATCATGATGCGCGTTGCGGCGATGGACTTGAGGGTTTCGGCAGGGGTCACGCAGCATTCTCCTGAAGCGCCGGGCTGGCCGCCGCCTTGGCGCGCAGGCCGAGCAGGTGGCAGATCGCAAAGCTGAGCTCGGCGCGGTTGAGGGTGTAGAAATGGAAGTGGCGTACGCCGCCTGCATAAAGGCGGCGGCACATTTCGGCGGCCACAGTCGCGGCGACCAGCTGGCGGGTGGTCGGATGATCGTCCAGCCCCTCGAACAGGTCATTCATCCACTGCGGAATGTCGGTGCCGCAGCTTCCGGCGATCTTGCGGGTGGTCGCAACATTGGTGACCGGCAGAATGCCCGGCAGCAGCGGCGCGGTGACGCCCGCCTTGGCATAGCGATCGCGAAAGCGGAAATAGGCCTCGGGTGAGAAGAAGAACTGCGTGATTGCATGGTCCGCGCCCGCATCGATCTTGCGCTTCAGATTCTCGATATCGCTTTCGGGGCAATCGGCATCGGGGTGGGTTTCAGGATAAGCCGCCACCGATATTTCGAACGGTGCGACCTTTTTAAGGCCCGTCACCAGATCGGCGGCATTGGCATAGCCGCCCGGATGCGGGGCAAATTTTTCACCCGCGCGCGGCGGATCACCGCGCAGCGCAACAATATGGCGCACGCCTGCATTCCAGTAATTCTGGGCAATCTCGTCAATCTCGTCGCGCGTGGCATCAACGCAGGTCAGGTGTGCAGCCGCAGGGATCGCGGTTTGCGCTGCGATCCGCGCGACGGTCGCATGGGTGCGCTCGCGGGTTGATCCGCCTGCGCCGTAGGTGACCGACACAAAGCGCGGCGCGAGCGGCGCAAGCGTGGTCAGCGTGTCCCACAGGGTTTCTTCCATCTTCTCGGTCTTGGGCGGGAAGAATTCGAAGCTCACTTCAACATCGCCCGCAAGCCCCGCGAACAGGGGTGTCGCCAGCGCGTCGCGCGCTTCTTGCAACTGTTGTAACGACAAGGTCATGCGGCAGCCTTTCTGGACGATTCGAGCGTTGACGTTGAGCGGCGCGGAAGCACATGCGGGCTGGCCGCGCGCACCCCGATCCATATCTTGACCGTCAGCGCGCCGCCCGAAAGGCTGCGCGTTTGATCAAGTGAAAATCCGGTGGCGGAAAAATAGGCGGCAATCTGTTCATCGGAAAAGCCGAGCCGGGCATGGGCGTCGCGCTCGCGCAGGTCTTCCATGCCATGCGGCGCGAAATCGACGACGGCGATCCGCGCGCCCGGTGCGGCCACACGTCCGGCTTCGGCCACCACTGCTTCGGGGTTCTGTGCATAATGCAGCACCTGGTGCAGCAGGATCGTATCACGTGAGGCATCGGCCAGCGGTAGCGCATAAAAATCTGCCTGCACCAGATCGACCGTGCGCGGATCAAGGTGCTGCAGCTTGGCGCGTGCCAGACGCAGCATTTCAGGGCTGCGGTCAAGCGCGACGCTGTGATCGGCGGATGCAGCAAACAGCTCGATCATCCGCCCGGTTCCGGTGCCGATATCGAGCAGCCGGCCAAGCGCGCCGCCATTAATCATCTCGGCCAATGCCGCCTCAACTTCGGCTTCGGGCAGGTGCAGCGACCGGATGGCATCCCATTCACTGGCGAGGCCTGCGAAAAAGTCTGCAGCGCGCTGCTCGCGCTGCTCGCGGATCGCGACCAGCTTGCGCCTGTCATCGAGATGCTGGCTTTGCAGTGCGGCACCCAGCGCATTGTCACTGCGCAGGAAACGGTCGAGCAGCTTGGCGGCATCATCGTTGCGGCGCGACAGGGCGGGGCGCAGGAACACCCAGCTGCCCTCCTTGTGGCGTTCGGCGAGACCGGCTTCGGCCAGAATCCGCACATGGCGCGACACACGCGGCTGGCTCTGGTCGAGAACCGCTGCCAGTTCGCCGACCGAAAGCTCCATCACCTGCAGCAGCAGCATGATGCGCAACCGGCTGTCATCGGCCAGTGCCTTGAAGAGTAACGCCATATCCATTGGGACATCATATAAAGAAATCTTTATATGTGGTCAATCCGCGCTGTAAACTTGTCTTGGCGGGGCGTATTGAGCCACCGAAGCTCTGCCTCAAACTCTGGCCCAAACTCGCTTGGTCGCTATTCCCAACCAAAGTAGTTGCAAAGCCAAAAATCAGGCGCTAGATGCCGTCGTCCGATAGCGGGGGCTTGGCTGAAGCTTATCGGGGAGTATCGGCGGAATGTAGACCTGATGGGCTATAACCCGCCATTTAGACAAGGACGGAAGTTCAAGATGAAGAGCATTTTCTCAATCGCAGCTGTTGCTGCCGCCTCGCTTGCCCTCGCTGCTTGCAGCACTGAAAACACGAACGAAACGGCCACCGCCGAAGACACCGTGGAAGCTGCTGCAGAAGACACCATGGAAGCCACCGAAGACGCTGGCGCTGCCATTGCTGAAGGCAGTGAAGCTGCCATGGACGTTGCAGAAGACAAGATGGATGCAGCCGCTGACAAGACCGCAGCTGCCGCTGACAAGGTTGGCGATGCTGCTGACGAAGGCGTGGACGCTGCCAAGAAGGCTTCTGAATAAGCATGATCCGCTTCTTCGGAGGCGTGAACATTAATGTGGCCGTCAGCGCTTGCGCGCTGGCGGCCATGTCTTTTGGCGTGGCATCCTGCGGACCCGCCGAGCATGATCCTGGCCCCGGCGGTGTAACCGTGGGCGAGGCCGAGGCGCTCGATGAGGCCGCCGAGATGCTCGACGAGCGCAATGCTGATCCGTCCAGCGCGCCTGAATCTGCGCCCGCTTCGGCAACGCCAGACCAATAGGCGGTTACGCAAACTCGCCACGCCCGCTATCAGACCTGACGTCCAGCCTGACGCAGGAGCGCGCATGACCACTACCGCACCGCCCATGACCTACGCGCGCTATCTGGCGCTTGATCCATTGCTCGACTGCCAGCATCCGCTGTCGGGCGAGGATGACGAGATGCTGTTCATCATCATCCACCAGACCAAGGAACTGTGGCTGAAGCAGATCATCCGCGAACTGCGTCTGGTCAACCGGCTTATCGCCGGAGACAATCTGATCCCTGCCTACAAGGGGCTGGCCCGCGTCAGCCGCATCCAGGCGGTGATGACGTTGAGCTGGGACATCCTCTCGACGATGACGCCCAGCGATTACACCCGGTTTCGCGATGTGCTGGGGCCAAGCTCGGGCTTTCAGTCAGACCAGTTTCGTACGGTCGAATATCTGCTCGGCCTCAAGGACAAGGCGTTTCTGAAGTATCAGGATGACCGGCCAGACGCGCAGGCCGCAATGCAGGCTGCGCTTGAGGCACCCAGCCTGTGGGACAATGCGATCGCCGCACTCGCGAGGGCAGGTTTTGCCATTCCCGATGCGCTGCTCACGCGTGATTTTGCAAAGCCTCATGTGCCGGACACCGCTGTGGAAGACGCGTTCCTGTGCGTTTATCAGCAGCCGGAACGCTATTGGGACTTGTATCAGCTGGCTGAAAAGCTCGTCGATATCGATGATGCGATGGCGGCGTGGCGGCACAAGCATGTGCTGACCGTCGAACGGATCATCGGCATGAAACGCGGCACTGGTGGCACCGCCGGCGCGGCCTATTTGCACAGCACGGTGGGCAAGCGCGCGTTCCCTGAGCTGTGGTCCTTGCGCACCCGGCTGTAGTTAAGGGTTCAGCCAACCCGTGCGAGATTGAAAATGGTGCCGACTTTCGGACACAGTCCGAAAAATAAGAGAATCAAGCGGGAGCATTTTCGCGGAGCGAAAAATGGTGCCGCTTGTCGGAATCGAACCAACGACCTACCGCTTACAAGGCGGTTGCTCTACCAGCTGAGCTAAAGCGGCACTCTTGCACAAATGCGCGATGCCCCATGCTCTATTTGACGCCAAAGGTCCAGCCTTCCGTGCGGGCGATTATGTCATTCAGGCCCGCCGGTGCCCACAAAGGCCAATCATCCGCCACGCTGCGCAACCAAGCGGCGGTGATCAGCGCATCGGTGCTGTGGTCATCATGCCGAGCAAGCGGAGCAGGCGGCGGCGCGCCCAGCGCGGCGAGCGCCTTGGTCAACGCCTCGCCATCGCGGACCTTGCTGCGCGTCTTGCCCATGCCTGCGGCGCGCGCGGCGATGCTGGTGTAGATTTCGACGATCACCGGGCCTTTGGCGGGCAAGGGATCGAACGGCCACACCGGGATGCGGCCCTGCAACCGGTGAAGGACGCGCATCCCGGTGAGGCTCGATTTGCCGACCTGCGCCGCGCCGACCAGGTTGAAGCAACTGGCGCTGTTGGCTTGGCCGGTGGCGCGCTGGTGGCGTTCAACCGCGCGCAGCCGCCCGGTGCCCGCAGCGCCGAACCGGTCGCCAGTATCGCCCTTGCCATGACGAAAATATCGCCGTGCCTCGGCGTGCTGGACAAAGCCGCTCGCGCCAAGGTGCAGGTCATCCGCGCACAGGCCGTCGACCATCGCCCAAAGCGCACGTGCATCGGATGGGCTGTCGCACCAGCCAGGGAAATAGGCGCCAGCATCGATGAACGGAAATGTGGGTGACAGGTCGAAGCCAATCAGCATGTCGGTGCCCGCATCGGCATGCGCGATCAGCCAGTCGAGCGCGGCCTGCCGCGACCAGCCGCCCTGCGGGCGATGCAACGCAGGGCGTGCGCCCGGATGATCCGCGATGGTCGCCAGCGCCAGTCCCTTGGGCCGCGCCACCGCCTGCCCCGACCAGTCGAAGCACGCATAATTCGCAAACCGTCGCATGTTTATTCGCCCACGGCCTCCACGACGGCGGCAGTGAACCTGGCGATATCGAACTGGTCGCTGGCGCTATCATAGCCGCGCCGCACGATCAGCAGATCGCGGCTGGGAATGATCACCAGATGCTGGCCGCGATTGCCCAGCGCCGCAAACGCATCTGAGGGCACGCCCTCGCTTTTGTTGAGCAGCCAGAAACTGGCACCATAGCCGAATGGAGAGCCTTCGGGCTGCACATTGATGGGGCTAGAAACATAATCGCGCCAGCCTTCGGGCAGCAGCCGCTTGCCGTCCCATAGGCCATTGTTGAGATACAACTGCCCCATGCGCGCCATGTCGCGCGCGGTGGTCCACACCTGGCTGGAGAGGATATAGTCGCCCTGCCAGTCGGTTTCCGCCCAGGTACGTGTCATGCCCAGCGCATCGAACATGTCGTGCGGGTGGACATCGGGCGCGGCATCGCGCGCGGCCATGGCAGCGAGCAGGCTGTCGTTGTTGGCATAGCGAAATTTGTCGCCCGGTGTGTGCAGCAAAGGCCATTGTGTCGCCCACTGGCGCACCGCCCCGCCGCCGAGATAGACCGCATCGGTGCGGTTGCCCGCCGTGTCGCTGGTCAGCCCGCTGACCATGCGCAGCAGATCATCGAGCGTGATGCCGAGGCGCGGATCGCCCGGCTTGTCCCATGCCTTGATGATCGATTCGGGGAATGTGTGACCCTTTTGCGAGACATAGCCGATGTAGGTTGCGGTCATCGACTTGGCGACCGACCAGGTGCGCTGCGCGGTGTGCATGTCATGCCCGGGCTTGTAGCGCTCCTGCACAATCCGGCCCTTGTGCACCACCAGCACCGCGCTGGTTTTGCCGCCGAATGCTTTGGCCTCGAACGCGCTTTCAACCAGCGTATCAAACGGCGTGATCATCATGATCCGCGGATCGCTGGCATTGGCATCGCCTATCGGCCAGGCGCGCTCGTCAAGCGCACCTGCTGCCAGCCGTACGAACGGCGGCGTGCCCTCACCAAAGCCATCGTCGCGCCAGCCGATGGGCATCGCGGTGCAGCCGGTGTTGGGGTTGTGGAGAGCGACACGCGGCGGCATGTCATCGGCAAACATGACGCTGACACTGCGCGCCTTTGCGTCAATATCCGGGTCGAGCGTCGGCACGATGGCGGCGATGTGCGGATAGATGCCGGTCAACTCATCGGCCTCAATATTGGCCAGCGTCTTGCCGCCATTCCACAGCCCCGAACAGATGAACTGCGCCTTGTATCCTGCGGCCTCGGCGCGGTCCATGCGGCTCGGCTCGGCAGTCTGTCCACAATCTATGCACGAGTTTTCAACAAGCTGTGCACGATCCATGCGAGAGAAAACTTTAGGTGTTGTCTGCTGAGCAGGAGCGGGCGTGCTAATCAGCGACAGAGTCAGAGCCACACAGGCGAAAATGTTGCCATGAATGTGACGGCGATAGGGTAGCGGCATATTGCAAAACTCCTGATCCAGCGGGGCGTTATGGAATTTGAATGGGACGAAGCCAAGCGGTTGATCAATCTGGAAAAGCACGGGATCGATTTCCTGGATGTCGGCGATGTCTGGAAACGCATGCGACTTGATCAGTACACGATCGAATCGAGACACGGAGAACGCCGAATTACCACGATCGGTACGATAGGCCATGACGAGCGTATTGTTGCTGTGGTATATATGAGGCGAAAAGGCATCACGCGGAGCATCTCGTTGAGGCGAGCAAGGCGATATGAGCGAAAAGATTACCAGGATGAGTTTGGACGCGGCACCTGAGACGTCGCTCACCGATTGGGCAAGGCTGGCTGCCATGACCGAAGAAGATATCGAACGCGCTATCGCTGATGACCCTGATTGGGCTGCATTCAATGATATATCTGATGATCAGAAACGCGCCGGATTTCTTTTGGTTTGCGGCCACGATGAACAGTGGCGCTGGGTGCTGCGTGATGCATCGGGCACTGTAGTCGGCCAGAGCACGCATGGATTTCGCTTCAAGGGTGATGCCATTGGAGCGGTGAAGGTCCTGTTCGAGAGCATCTCCAAAGCCGCTTAGCGGCGCGTATCCCGCAACCCCTCCCACCCCCGCATCCGCTCGGCGATGCGGGCTTCGAAGCCGCGTTCGACCGGCTGGTAAAAGTGGTGCGGTGGCATGTCATCGGGCCAATAGTTCGACCCTGAAAAACCCTCGGCGCGGTCATGATCATAGGCGTAGTCCTTGCCATAGCCGATGTCTTTCATCAGCTTGGTCGGCGCGTTCAGGATGTTGCTGGGCGGCATCAGCGATCCGGTTTCGCGCGCGCTTGCCCATGCCGCTTTCTGCGCCTTATAGGCGGCGTTCGATTTAGGCGCGGTGGCGCAATACAGGCAAGCATGCACGATCGCGAGTTCGCCTTCGGGCGAGCCCAGAAAGCTGTAGGCATCCTTGGCAGCGAGGCACTGGACGAGCGCCTGCGGATCAGCAAGTCCAATGTCTTCGCTGGCAAAACGGGTGATGCGGCGCAGCACGTAGAGCGGCTCCTCGCCCGCCACCAGCATCCGCGCCAGATAATAGAGCGATGCCTGCGGGTCCGATCCGCGCATCGCCTTGTGCAGCGCCGAAATGAGATTGTAGTGGCCCTCGCGGTCCTTGTCATACACCGGCATCCGCCGCTGCAGCAGTGCCGCCAGTCCCGCCGGGTCGAGCGGCGCATCAATGGTCACCGATAGCAAGGTTTCGACCTGATTGAGCAGGAAGCGCCCGTCGCCATCAGCCGACGCGATCAACGCGGCGCGCGCATTGTCGTCAAGCGGCAGCGTACGACCGGTCAATGTTTCCGCGCGCGCGATCAGTTCACCCAGTGCGGGTTCATCGAGGCGGCGCAAGATCATAACCTGCGCGCGGCTGAGCAATGCGGCGTTGAGTTCAAACGAGGGGTTTTCCGTCGTCGCCCCGACCAGCACCACCGTGCCGCGTTCGACATAGGGCAAAAAACCATCTTGCTGCGCGCGGTTGAAGCGGTGGATTTCGTCCACGAACAACAGCGTCTTTTGTCCGGCGCCGCCCATCCGTTCGGCGTCGGCGAACACTTTTTTGAGGTCCGCGACGCCCGAGAACACCGCCGAGATCGCAACAAAGCGCATTCCCGTTGCAGCACCCAGCAGCCGCGCCATACTGGTCTTGCCGGTGCCGGGCGGCCCCCACAGGATAATCGACGAGAGCCGGTTCGCCGCCACCATCCGCCCTATGGCACCATCGGGCCCGGTCAGATGATTCTGGCCGATGATCTCGCTCAATGACGCGGGACGCAGCCTGTCGGCCAGCGGCGCGGTGTCGGCTGCGGCAGGTTCGGGGGTGTCGGGAAGCGTGTCATTGAACAGGTCGGCCATGTCGGGACGGTAGACCCTGCGATGCCGGAGCGAAAGGTCGGCGTGTATGCGAAGAAAGTGGGTCAATAACCGGATCGGCCGGTTCTTGTGCTAGAGTTCTACCCCTGCCGCAATTGCCTCTAGCTTGCGGATGCGTTCTTTCAGGTCGGCGATTTCGATGCGCGATGTTGTCGACGGCGATCCTCCACCGGGGCTGCGGCCATGCGTATCGATCTCGTGGCGCTTGAACGCCAGCCACTCGCGCCAACCGCGCAGGACAGTGGCTGAGATCAGCGCGATGGCCAGCAGGGCCGTCATCGCCAGGGTGAGATACAGATATGCGCTTTCCATGAGTTGTCCCTTTACGGCCCCCGCCGCCCGGTTGAGGTTCGCGCCGCCTAACGGTCGCGCAGTTTTTCGATTTCCAAGTTCAAATCGCTGGTCTGGCGCTGGTCGGTGATCACACGCTCGAGCACCTGGACGCGCTCCTTGAGCGTACGCACCTCATCGCGCAGTCGTGCGGCGTCCGGATTATCGCGCGCCGCAACCCGCTCGTTGCCATTCTCGTCTTCGACAATGCCATGCTGCGCGCGATACCGCGCCTTGAGCACATTTGCGATCATGACGATCAGCACGATGCCAATAACCATTTCAAACGGGTTCATAAGTCGGTCCCTTTAGTTGAGCGGTGACTTGCGCAGGTCCTCAATCTGGCGCGCCAGATCATCGCCATTGCGGCCATCGGTGATGATGCGCTCAAGCGTGCGCACGCGCTGTTCGAGCCGCTCGTCCATCGCCGGTTTTTCCATCGCGCGCGCCTTGGCGATCTCCAGTTCAAGGTTGAGCGCCTTGCGCTGGTGGTTGGTCCAGATCGCGAGCCCACCGAGCATGAACGGTGCCAAGGGGATCAGCGCATAAAGAAATCCCATATCGAACATATAAATCCCCTTTTGTTTGCGGTCAGTTCAACGGCGCGTCGCGCAGGTCTTCGATCTCCCGGGCAAGGTCGCCACGGCGATCGGTGATGATCCGCTCGAGTGTGCGCATGCGCTGTTCAAGCCGTTCGGTCTGCGCAGCATAGCGCGCGGCTTTCTCGGCCGTCTCGCGGGTCAAGATATCGAGCTGCTTTTCCTTGAACTTCAGGTGGCGCTCGTAGACCGCTCCAATCGTGCCGAGGACGATGGCCAGTGTTAGGTATGCAAGCAAGATGGTGATCCATTCGGGCATTTTGCATTTCCTCCTTCCGTTGGTCGGCGCGCGAGTCGCTTCCTGTCAATTCGTGCGCGTATCGCGCAAAGCCTCGATCTCGTGGGTCAGCCGGTGCGCGTCATCGGTGACGATGCGTTCGACATTGCCCAGCCGGTCCTTGATCGAGCCCAGTTCGGCGCGCAGCTGTGCGTTTTCCTGGCTCAGCAGCTTGATCCGCTCGACCGATTCCTGATCGGTCTTGGGATAGACCGGCTTGCCCCAGCTGTTCTCCAGCGGATAACCGTTCCTGATCCGCATCCAGGTTGTGAGTACCCAGCCGACCGTAATCGCGATAAACGGCAATGCCAGTGCCGGAGCAATCGCTTCGATGATGGCAAGCTTTTCCATTATGCGCGGTCCTTCTCAATTCTCAGGCGATCTATTTCGTCGGCCAATCTGCTGCTGGAGCTGTTGGCGTCGGTCGCGATGCGTTCCAGCACCGCGATACGTTCTTCCAAACGTCCGATCTTGCCGGTTAAATGCTCGTTTTCATTGGTGAGCAGCGATATTTTTCGATCAGCGTCCGGATCGCTTCGTTCAATGACCTTGCCGGTCCATTGATCTTCGAGCGGATAACCATGTTTGGCGCGGATCCAGGTCGTGATGACCCAGGCCCCCATCGACAGCATGATGATCGTAAGGACAAAACCCGGTCCACCCCAGCTCATGATTGTCTCCTGAAAACCCTATTGTTGGGCCTGTCAGCGCAGGCTTTCGATCTCGTCGGCCAGCCGCGTGTTCTTGGCGGTGTAGAAAAGCTCGACATCGGCCAGGCGGCGGTCGATCTCGCGGAAGCGCGCCTTCACATCACGCGCCGTACGGGCAGGTGACTGGCGCACGCCCTGCCAGAACTTCTGGTCCTGAACATCGGTGTACAGGTGCGCCGGCTTTTTCTCGGCAAACATTCCGAGCAGGAAATAGGCGACCAGCGTCCAGCCGGTCATCAGCGTCACCAGCACCGCGGCAACGCGCACCCAGAGCACATCGATGCCGGTATAGTCGGCGATGCCGGCGCACACGCCCATAAACTTGCCGTTCTGCTTGTCGCGATAGAATTTTGTCTTGCGCGCGGTCGGCTCGTCATATTTGTTCAAGCGGCTCATTTCCTCACCCTTTCTTTCAGCAGGCGCTCAACTTGTTCCAGGCCGTAATCGTCCTGATCATCCGCACTGGTGAGCCGCGCCGGGCGCCAGTCGGGGTTGTCGGCAGAGATGATCCGCTCGACGGTGTCCATGCGGTCATCCAGCCGGCGCGCCATGGCGTGCAGCTCTTCGAGCAGATTTTCGTCTGAACTGGTCAGTGTGGCCGCTGTCTTCCATTTGGTAATGTAGTGGAACACGATCCAGGGCAGGCCGATGAAGAGCATGCCGACGACGAAAATGGGGACGAGAATGTCTTCCATCGGATCAGCCCTCCTTCTTCATGGCGGCCTTCATGGCTTCCAGTTCTTCGTCAACCTTGTCGCTGTCAGCCAGCGCGGCGAACTCGTCGTCCAAATTACGCTGGCCGAGCACCTTGCGTTCATCTTCGGCCAGGCCCAACGCATCAGCGCGGCCCTCGGCCATATCGACGCGGCGTTCGAGCAGGTCGAAGCGGCTGAAAGCTTCGCGGACCTTGTCACCATTGTACATGGTGCGCAGCTTGACGCGGTTCTCGGCGCTTTCCAGGCGACCCATGATGCTGTTCTGGCGCATCCGTGCCTCGCGCAGCTTGGCCTGCAGCTTGGCGATATCCTGTTCAGACGCGCGCAGCGCATCGTCCAGCACGTTGATCTCGACATTCAGCTGATCGGCCATATCGGCGGCTTTCTTCTTTTCAAGCAGCGCGGCGCGGGCCAGATCTTCGCGGTTCTTTGACAGCGCGAGCTCAGCCTTTTCGGTCCAGTCAGCCTGCAGCTGGTCGAGCTTGGCAACGTGGCGCTTCATTTCCTTCTGGTCGGCGATGGTGCGCGCGGCAGACGCGCGGACCTCGACCAGCGTCTCTTCCATCTCGAGAATGATCATGCGGATCATCTTGGCCGGGTCTTCGGCCTTGTCGAGCAGCTCGGTGACGTTGGCGGCGATGATGTCGCGGGTGCGAGAGAAAATTCCCATGGCGAAAACTCCGTTTGGTGGCTGAGTTGAATGGACCTGCATCAACTTTACCCCCTTTTGCGCGATTGGTGAATAAGATTGGCCGGGACGGGGCAAGGGGGGGGTAAGCGTCCCGGCCAAATCCGTCAGGCAAGATACCCGACGGAAACGAGGGTGCCAGCATCCGCGCCGCTGTGGGCGGGGGAGGCGACGGCCTCCATGCTGGCGAAAGAGGTGACAAACAGCGTCGAGATCAACAGCAGCGCGGAAACCGTGGTCAACATCGCGGACTTGAGGACGGTGCCCTCATCAGCGGACTGGCTTTGCGTATCGGCGGCATTGTGCATGATCGTGTCTCCATAGAACCGCGCTGTGTCGGTAATGTCTTGAACACTGCAGAACCCGTGCCAATTGGAAAAATATCGCGATTACAACGGGTTGAGAAAATTTAAGCCGCGATCTGTTGGTTTGAATTGCCATGTGTTGGGATTTTGCACTATCTCTTGGTGCATGGAGCGGGGCAATCAATTCATCGGCGAATCCGGCGCCTTTCTGGATGCGGTGGAGCGCGCCAGCCGCGCCGCCATGCTCAACCGTCCCGTACTGGTGATCGGCGAGCGCGGCACCGGCAAGGAGCTGATCGCCGAGCGTCTGCACCGCCTGTCCTCGCGCTGGGATGGTCCGCTGATCACGCTCAATTGCGCGGCGCTCCCTGAAACGCTGATCGAGGCTGAACTGTTCGGGCATGAGGCCGGCGCCTTCACCGGCGCGACCCGCGCGCGGCAGGGCCGGTTTGAGGAGGCCGATGGCGGCACCTTGTTTCTCGACGAGCTGGCGACGCTGAGCTCTGCCGCGCAGGAGCGGTTGCTGCGCGCGGTCGAATATGGCGAGGTGACGCGGATCGGCTCATCGCGATCGATCAAGGTCGATGTGCGGATTGTCGCGGCCACCAACGAGCATCTGCCCGAGCTGGTCGATCAGGGACGGTTCCGCGCCGATCTGCTCGACCGGCTGTCGTTCGAAGTGGTCACGTTGCCACCATTGCGCGTGCGCGAGGGCGATGTGATGGTGCTCGCCGATTTTTTCGGACGGCGCATGGCGGCAGAGCTCGACTGGCCCGAGTGGCCGGGCTTTGGCGCGATGGCGACCGAGGCGATGAAGCGCCACAGCTGGCCGGGCAACGTGCGCGAACTGCGCAATGTCGTCGAGCGCGCGGTCTATCGCTGGGATGACCATGACCGGTCGGTTGATCATATCGTATTCGATCCGTTCGAATCGCCGTGGAAGCCGCAGTCGCGCAAAAAGCCGTCAACCGCCCAATCGCCGTGCGACGAGGTGATTGATGCTGCGCTGTCCGATTCGGGCGTGCGGGCATCGCTCAACCAGCAGGTGAACTTCGACGATGTCGACGATCTGCGCGGCGCGGTCGATGCACATGAAAAGCGCATCCTGCAGGCCGCGCTCGCCCGCCACCGCTACAACCAGCGCCAGACCGCCAAGGCACTGGGGTTAAGCTACGACCAGCTGCGCCACTGCCTGAAAAAGCATGATCTGCTGGGGTAGCACACCGGATCGCCGTCATGCAGGGCGCAGGCGCGTTGGCGCTTGCCTTCTGCCGATGATCAGCCTATATGGCTGCCAATCCCGACATGATTGAAAAAGCATAAGGGGCTGGCGCCAGACGGGGCCGGCGCGGATTGCTTGTTCGTTTTTGTCGCGCATAAAACATCACAGGATAATTCCGTTTGGTTGACCTTGCCGCCGTATCTGCGCTGATCGAGCCCGAAGCCAATGCACTTGGTTTCGATCTCGTGCGCGTGCAGATGTTCGGTCCGGCGGACGACCGCACGCTGCAGGTGATGGCCGAGCGGCCCGACACCGGCCAGCTCAACATCGATGATTGCGCGTCGCTCTCGCGGCGGATTTCGGATGTGTTCGACGCACTCGAAGAGGCAGGCAACGATCCGGTACCTGGCGCCTACCGGCTTGAGGTCAGCTCGCCGGGCATCGACCGCCCGCTGACCCGGCTGAAAGACTTTGCCAACTGGCTGGGGCATGAGGCGCGGCTGGTGCCGGTCGAGTCCGTCGCCGGGCGCAAGCAGTTGACTGGCATATTGGAAAGCGTCGATGGCGAAGTCATCTCGCTCACCGACAAGAAGACCGGGCTGGTCACTGTGCCGTTTTCTGCTCTAATCAGCGCGCGGCTGATGCTGACCAACAAATTGATCGCCGCCACTCGCCCGCTTGACACCAGCGGTGCAGATGACATCGAAGACTCTGGCGACATTGAAGATTTTGAAGACACCGACGCACTCGAAGAACAGGAAGACTGACACTCATGGCCAGCGCCATTTCCGCCAACAAGGCAGAGCTTCTCGCCATCGCCAATGCGGTGGCCACCGAAAAGATGATCGACAAATCCATCGTGCTGGAAGCGATGGAAGAGGCGATCCAGCGCGCGGCGCGGGCGCGCTATGGCGCGGAAAACGACATCCGTGCCAAGCTCGATGGCAACACCGGTGATCTGCGTTTGTGGCGCGTGGTTGAGGTGGTCGAGACGGTCGAGGATTATTTCAAGCAGGTCGATGTCAAGGCCGCGCAAAAGCTGCAGCCGGGCGCGGTGCTGGGCGACTTCATCGTCGATCCGCTGCCCGCCGTCGACCTTGGCCGCATCGATGCGCAGGCCGCCAAACAGGTGATCTTCCAGAAGGTCCGCGATGCCGAGCGCGAGCGTCAGCATGAAGAGTTCAAGGACCGTGTCGGCGAGATCATCACCGGTGTCGTGAAATCGGTGGAATTCGGCCATGTTATCGTCAATCTTGGCCGCGCCGAAGGCGTGATCCGCCGCGAACAGCAGATCCCGCGCGAGGTTGCCCGCGTCGGCGACCGCATCCGCGCGATCATTCTCAACGTCCGCCGCGAAAACCGTGGGCCGCAGATTTTCTTGAGCCGCGCGCACCCTGATTTCATGCGCAAGCTGTTCGAACTCGAAGTGCCCGAAATTTACGACGGCATCATCCAGATTAAGGCCGCCGCGCGCGATCCGGGCAGCCGCGCCAAGATCGGCGTGATCAGCTATGACAGCTCGATTGACCCGGTCGGCGCGTGCGTCGGCATGAAGGGCAGCCGCGTTCAGGCGGTCGTGCAGGAAATGCAGGGCGAAAAGATCGACATCATTCCCTGGTCGGAAGACACCGCGACCTTCGTGGTCAACGCGCTCCAGCCCGCCACGGTCAGCCGCGTGGTGATCGACGAGGAAGAAAGCCGCATTGAGGTTGTCGTTCCCGATGACCAGCTGTCGCTTGCCATCGGCCGCCGGGGCCAGAACGTGCGGCTTGCGAGCCAGCTCACCGGTTCGGCGATCGACATCATGACCGAGGCTGAATCGAGCGAGAAACGCCAGAAGGAATTCACCGAACGCTCCGAGCTGTTCCAGAACGAGCTGGATGTCGATGAAACGCTCTCGCAACTGCTGGTGGCCGAAGGCTTCAGCGAGCTTGAGGAAGTCGCTTACGTGTCGCCCGACGAGCTGTCGGGCATCGAGGGCTTTGACGAAGAACTCGCCGCCGAGCTGCAGAACCGCGCCCAGGAAGCGCTTGATCGCCGCGAGGAAGCGGCCCGCGAAGAGCGCCGCGCGCTGGGTGTCGAGGATGCGCTGGCCGAGCTGCCGCACCTCACCGAAGCGATGCTGGTGACTTTGGGCAAGGCGGGCATCAAGACGCTCGACGATCTGGCTGACCTTGCCACCGATGAGCTGATCGCCAAGAAGCGCGTCGAACAGCGACGCCGCGATACCTCGACCGCAACCAAGCGGCCCGAGGACAAGGGTGGCGTGCTGGCGGTCTATGCCTTGAGCGAGGAACAGGGCAACGAGATCATCATGGCGGCGCGCGCGCACTGGTTCGAGGACGAGGACACGGGCGCAGAGCCGAATGTTGGGGAGGACGCGCATGCGGAAACCCCACAATGACACGGCCAATGATCTAGCCACTCCGGCAACCGCCGCTTCTGATGAGGCAGGCGACGGCGCAGTGCGTCGTTGCATCCTGACCGGCGAGCGCGAGGACCGTGCGCAGCTGATCCGTCTGGCGATCGGGCCGGATGGCATCGTGGCACCCGATGTCCGCG
>NZ_JBGTFM010000189.1:0-10413 GCF_041747255.1 Blastomonas sp.
ATCGCCCCAACGACCGCCGCTCTTAAGCGCATGGACAATGCCGGAGAGCACCCGCCGATCATCGACCCTCGGCATCCCGCGCGTATCCTGCGGCAGGAGCGGTTCAATCCGCGCCCATTGCTCATCCGAAAACCAGAAAAAATCCGCCATCTGCCATGCCTCCTCACTGGAGACACGTGAATCACATCCCGACGCTGCTGGGAATCTGGAGGGTTCTGTGAGGTCGCGCGGCGGAACGCGGGCGTCCTGATGCAGTGCGCGACCTCATTGAAGCCGGATTGAGCGAACCCGCTGAGGCGCTCGCGACCTATGGGATTAGTGCCGCACCGCTGGTGGCCGGCGGCCAGACTAGGATGATCCAATTCTACCATGCTGGCGAGGGCGATGCCATATTGGCGGCACAGGTCGAGGTGACCGACGTGCCAACCAGCAATTTGCGCAAGCTGCTCGGTGGTAATGCTGTTCGATGAGCGGATTTGGAATACCCCGAACATACGAGATCGTTGCGTTCGTCGGGACCGCTGCCGCAACGCTGCTAGGTTGGATGCTGGACCGACCTCTTGTGGTCATGATGTATCCGGCCAGGGTTGCGAAAGCCCGGTGCGCCATCGCGGCAGCGTGGCGGTGACGCGCAAAATGCCGCCACAGCACGGGCACTGGGTTGGATCAAAGCGCGGCAGGCTCGTGGCGGTATCGTCGACCTCGTCCTCGGCTGTCGCAGTCGGCCTCATCGACCTCAAGATATGGCGGATGGTGGCGAGCCGTGTTCGGCGGCAGCCGTTGGCGAGGAAACCATAGTGGCGAATACGATGAAAACCGTCTGGGAGGCTGTGGATGAGGAACCGGCGAATGAACTCGTGCGGATCGAGCGACATCAGCCTGGGCGCGTTGCCATGACGGTAATCGCGCCAGCGGAAGGTCACGCTGGTCTCGTCAGCGCTGACCAGACGACTGTTGGCGATGGCGACCCGGTGTGTGTAGCGACCGAGATAGGCAAGGACATGTTCGGGCGATCCGAAAGGCGGCTTGGCATAGACGATCCAGTTCTTGCGCCGGAGTTTGCCGATCTCCGTGGCGAAGGCATCTGCGTGATCAAATCCGACCAGTTTGCCCGAGAAGCGCAGTCGCCCCGCCGCATATGCCGCTTGAAGTCGTTCAAGGAATAGTCGCCGGAACAGGCGTGAGAGCACATGGATAGGCAGAAAGAAGTTCGGTCGGCAGCTGAGCCACCGTCCGTCCGAAGAAAGTGCGCCGCCGGGGACAAGGCAATGAATGTGCGGATGATGAGTTAGGGCCTGACCCCAAGTGTGAAGAATGGCCAGGAACCCGATCTCGCCACCAAGGTGTCTGGGGTCGGCCGCGATAATCTTGAGCGTTGCAGCGACGGCGTCGAACAGGATCGCATAAACCACCGCCTTGTTGTGGAACGCGATCTCGGCGACTTCGCTCGGTACCGTGAATACGACGTGGAAATAGGGCACGGGCAGCAGATCAGCTTGGCGGTCAGCAAGCCATCGCTCCCGCGTAGCGCCTTGGCACTTTGGGCAATGCCGGTTGCGGCAAGAGTTGTATGCGACGCGGGCGTGCGCGCAGTCCTCGCAGGACTCGACATGACCACCAAGCGCAGCGGTTCGGCAGAGCTCGATCGCCGACAGGACGCGCCGCTCGACGCGGCCAATGTGGCCGTCGTTGGCATGGCGATAGGCATGACCATGGCGGCGGAAAATATCAGCCACCTCCAGATCGGGACGCACCGTTCCCGCTCAGACCGGCGGCACCACCTCAATGGCCAAACGATCGAACGGACTCTGCGTCTTGGCGATGGTGCTCGTTGCCACATGAGTGTAGCGCGCCGTTGTCGACAGGTTGTTGTGCCCCAGCAAGACCTGGATAATCCGGATATCCGTGCCGCCCTCAAGCAAATGGGTCGCAAAGCTGTGGCGCAGTGTGTGTACGCTGACTCGCTTGGTCAGGCCGGCTGCCTTGGTAGCTGACCGGCAAGCCGCGTGCAGGACCTGGACATCGACCGGCTTGTCGCCTCGGCCAGGAAACAGCCAGCCCTCAGGGCGGGCCAACCGCCAGTAGGTCCGAAGAACGCCCAGTAACTGCGGCGACAGCATGACAGTGCGGTCCTTAGCGCCTTTGCCATGGTCGACCTGGATCAACATCCGGTCGCTGTCGATATCCGCGACCCTGAGGCCCACCGTCTCCGAGGCGCGAAGGCCTGCGGCATAAGCCGTAGTCAGTGCGGCGCGCGCCTTTAGCGATGACACTGCTTCGAGGAAGCGAACCACCTCATCGGCACTCAAGATCGCCGGCAGTTTACGCGGCGTGCGCGCATAAGCGATGCGCTCCGGGATCTCTGCCCGATCTAACGTCACGCCGTAGAAGAAACGAAGGGCGCAGACTGTCTGGTTGAGCGCAGCCCATGAAATGCCCTGCGACACCAGATAGACTTGAAAGGCGCGGACATCTTCCAGCCCCAATCGATCAGGGGAACGACCAAAATGGCGGCTAAACCGCTTAACCGCGTGAACGTATGATCGCTGCGTGGCAGGCGATAAGTTGCGTAGGCTCATGTCGTCGATCATACGACGACGCAGCGGGCTTACCGCCGCCGTGGCGTCAGTCATGGGATAGTCTCCTGGTTGAAGGTTGGTCCAGCAACCAAACCATCTCATCAGGAGGCCATTCCGGCCAATACGCTCCGCTCTCCCGCGTCAGCGGGTTCGTTCAATCCTGTTTATGGGTCCGGACCCTAATCTTTGTCGATCAATTGCCTGTAGCCGCTGCGCGCCATCCAGCGGGCACGCGCGAGATGGGCTTCGTGTATCGCCTGCGCACGGTCAGGGTCCTGGGCCGGATCGATAGCGAAAACGAGCCGCGCAACTTCGCGCCAATCCGCCCCTTCTGCGGCGGCATCGAGCAAGCGCAGATAGGTGACGAAATGCTCTTCGTCATAAGTGGTGACGTGGTCCGACTGCGGCGGGTGGTCGTGGAAGGTTGGGCTGTCGGTCATGATCCCTTGGCTTCGACTCACATATTGTCGGCTGTGCTCTTAGCACGAAATCCTTCGCCAGACTTTACCGCGCCGCTTACCCCAAATTGCGCACAGCGGTATTCCACTTGAGGACAACTCGGCGCGCCAGAATTGCCGCTGAATTTCAAAGCTTTTCGTCAGGTCAACGGCAACCAGCTATCATTCAGAGTATACTCCGTGGTTAAATACTCTGCAATCCAGCTCACTCGCCAGCATGACCCTGCGCGAGACCTTTGCTACCAATTTGCGCCGCTATCGAAAAGCGGTCGGCCTATCACAGGAAGAACTAGCCCATCGCGCGCAGATCGACCGGACCTATGTCAGCAGCCTTGAACGCTGCCAGTATGCTGCGACAATCGATGTGATCGAAAAGCTGGCGGCGGAACTCGGAGTCGATCCTGTCGCACTGCTACGCACCACGCCTGGAAGCTAGAGAACTAGCCGCTCGTGGAGGAATACTTGTCGAGTCTCATTGATCTGGCCTGTGGCGATTTTCGCGTGATGTACTGCCACCCGCATGGGAGCGCCCCCCAGTTCCAATGAACCGTACCTTCTTTTGGACTTGCCGACTGTCTGCGCACAAGCTGCTGCTGCGCGGCGGACAGCAAATATGGCGGTTCAATTTCCCTGATCCTGCCAACCGAACGGCAGGCATGCACCTTGTTCCTCAGCAAGCGACATCGCTGCTGCATCGTACGAAGACCTGATGATTGCCGGGGCTCCAGCTCGCGCCCTGGTCCACTGACCATTCCATCCGCGATTCAAACCGTTCCGGTGTGACGTTGAAGCGGGTAAAGCGCAGCCGCATTGTCCCACCATCTGTGGTAGGCAAATCGGGGGTCTCTCGGGTTTCGAGACCGTCTCTGCCCGTCATGACCCACAGCTTCCCGTCAGCACCAACGCTGACCATCTCGATCTCGTTGCGCGCCGGGCGCAGGTAGAACAGGATCACCGAACGCTGGCCGAGTTCGGGTGTCTCGCTTACGCCGCGCAGCACGGCATCCTCGATCACCCATTCGAATTGATAGCTGCCGACAAAGGGCTCCGTCTCGCTCCCGTCCTGCTGGCGGAAGCGAGTTTCTACCCGCCAGCTGCCGACAACGTGGCGAAGCTGCTCGAGGCCCGCTGATGGCGGCGGCGCCGTTTGGTCCTGACTGGCCGCAGGATAGGCGACCATCAGCAGGAGCGATGCGATCAGCCGCTTCATCTTAGCCAAGCAGGCTCAAAACCGCGCCGTACAACGTGAATTGTACTGTGGCATAGCCGGTGTTGATCGCCCACAGCTTGAGCGAGCGGCGTTCGAACAGGTAAAGAATGCCGAGCGTGGCGCCGACCCAGCACAGTCCTGCCGAGGCACCAGCGCCGATCGCAAAGGCGAGGTCCGGTTTGGGGCCGATGAACATGGAGAATACGGTAGCGGCAATGATGGAGAGGACTGCGGCCAAGCCAAAGGTCTTGCCCGGACTACCTGCCGCGAGTTGCTCATCGCTCAATCCGGCTGCCGCCTGCCATGCCTTTCCGAACAGCGGCGGCGCATACCACAAGCCTCCGACCAGGAAGGCCGATAGGCCTGCTGCAATGAGGGCGATCCAGTTGAATTCCATTGTCTCTTCCCCCTGATTATCAATGCGCTCTGGTTTGCTTGCCTGCACGGACAAGCATGTCGAAATGGCTTCGCAGCACCGAAATGTTCCGGTCGAAATGACCAAGATCGCGATAGGTTCGCGATTGCATCACTGCGCCTTCCATTACCGTGAGGACGAATTCCGCCAGCGCGCGGCGGTCAATGTCTGCGGCAAGGCGATTGCCCGCCGCCTCAAGGCAACCTTCGATCGCGCGCGCCCAATTGGAAAAATTCACCGCAAGCAGTTCACGGACCTTGGGGTCAGGCTCGTGAATCTCTAGCGCAAGATTGCCGATCGGGCAGCCATAGGTGCAATCGGTCAGCAGTAACTGCATCCGGTAGCCAGCGAGCAGCGCAAAGATCCGCTCAATCGGATCGTCTACGCCTTCCCATGCCGGGTTGAGCAGATTTTCCTCGATCCCGTCGCGGTAGAATTCGAGAACACCAATCAGCACATCCTGCTTGCCGGGAAAGAAATGGTAGAGGCTGCCCGAATGGACCTGACTGCGGCTAAGAATGTCGGAAACCGAGGTTGAGTTGTAACCCTTCTCCCAGAACAGTTCCATCGCCGTCATCAAAATGCGATTGCGGGTGTCGGCGTTCATGTATCAGGCCCTTTCGTAGGCCACGCGCAGCCACGCGTGAAGTTCGGCATCGACATCCGCAGGTGAGTTAAGCCTGACGCGGTGCGAGACCATTCCGTTCCAGCTGCCGGCGGCTTCAAGCCTGCCTTCAGGCGGTTCACCCTTGAGGACAAGACCAAGATCGTAGCGATCCTTGGTCGAAGGCTGTCCAAGCGCGAACTGCTTCGAGCGTCGAAAGCTGACATAGCCCTTCTTCGGGGCAAGCTTGATGTCGTCACCCAGAGAACGCAGCGCGGTGAGAATGGCTTCGTGAACTGGCAGCAATTCCGCCTTGGGGCCCGCAAACATCGCCGCGACCAGAGTAACATCGTCCTGCGAAACCGCCGCGGATGCGTTGAGCGCGTGGACTACGGTATTGGCATGGCCGTGCCCGAGGCCGTGTTCGCTCTTGAGCCAGCCAACGACTTTCATGTGACTCGTCTCAGGACAGAGCCGTGCCATTTCGATCCAGTCGGAAAGCGACTTTCCGGTCTTTGCCAGCAGCGCAGCATCGGCGATAGCGAACGGATCGGATTCTGGCATTGCAATCTCCTGGGACTTGATTGATTGTTCAATCAACACGCCAAGTCAAGCCGATTCGTCGCTTGGAAGTACGGGAGGGATGCTAGCTTGCATATGTTCAGATGGCCGATGGTGGCGGCGGTTGCGGTGTTGAGCTGCACCGCCGCCTCATCAGCGGTCCCCTTCAGCCGCGAGAACCGCCCGACGGAAAGGTCCATCTCCTTCTCGAGCGAAGCGGCAATGATCGTGGGATCGGCATCGCGCGTGCCGGGAGCAGCAAAGCTGAGCGCGGGGACGACGGCGAGTTGCACCTGCTCCATCAGGAAGCGCCCGTCTGTATCCATCAGCGCGGCAAAGCTGATCTTGCGCAGCGGGCCATCGGGTACGATCACCAAAGTGCCCCCTGGCTGGAGCTGACTGGCAATCGGGGCAATCAGCACAGCGTATAGCGCGCGCGCTGCCGCTTCCCAATCGTCGCTCTCGCCGCTCAGCGATGCGGTCATGCGCTGGGCCAGCGTGGCGACCTGTTCGCGGTTGATGCTGCGATCGGGCGAAATCCGGCGATAGCGCCGCTCGCCGCCATCTGAACCCGCGCCACCGGTTGCGTAAATCAATTCGACCCGGTCCTCAAGCAGCAGCGGGTACAACAGTATCTCGTCCGGCCGCAGATCGGCAGGCGTTACCGGATTGCGCAGCGGCACACATTCGGCGCCCAGGCTGTTCTGTAACTCGGCAGATCGATAGGCTTCGGCGATCCGCTGGGCCTGCTCTATGGGTGCAGCCTCGTCACCTGCGCCGTGCAACGTCGCACTGATCGCACGTTCAAACACCGGGCGTACCATCAGATCAAACCGGCTTTCCTCAGTCACCGGATCGACCGGAATGAGCACCGTGCGCACCCGCTCCAGCGCGCGATAGGCGGCAAGCACGTGTTCGCTCGCCTGCTCCGGCTCGGCATCGGCAAGATACAGCAAGTATTGCGGCAGATGCTGCGGCAGGGGGTTCTGGCTTTCCAGAAACACCGCCCGGCGAAGCGACGCTCGCGCCGCGCTGACCTCGCCATTGGCCAGGGCAATGCGCCCTGTGATTGCTGCGAGCGACGCGGCATCACTCCCGCCAAGCGTTTTGGCAAAAGCGCGTGCACCGTTCGCAGCGATGGGGTCGGCGCATAGGCCGACATCGCACGCGAGCAGCAGGAACGCCCGCTGCAGAGCCGCACGCTCCGACCCGTCTGCAACTCTTACGGCCGCTGCCAACCCCTGTGCGATTCGAGCCGTACCAACCGAATTGTTGGCGTATTCAAGCCGCGCCAGCCGCAATGCTGACAAAGCGGTGAGCCGCGCATCCTGCGCCAACTCTGAACGATTGAGAGCACAGGCAAACGCCGCTTTCAGTTGGCCGCGTGAGGCTTTGTCGCTCGCGCCTGCCGCATCGCATCCGGCGACCGAGCGAGCAGTACCGGACCGTGTTGGCGCTGCGCTACCGCGCCGAAGGCCTGACTGGCTGGGTGGAGCGCCGCCTGCCAGCGCCAGCGCCGCTTCCCAGGCAGCACGCGCCGCTAACGGCGCATCGTCGGCGCTATCGGCAAGCACCAAGGCGGTGTGTAAAAAGTCTCGCGCACGCGATTGGCTGCCCGATCGTGCCCGGCGCATGGCTTCGCCTGCGACAAGGCAATATTCGGCGAGTTGACGTGTGTTTCCACCCAGCGTTTGTGCGGGATCGCCTGTCGGGCCGACCACCCGACCGATCAAGAGCCTTAACGCGTCGTCCGCGCCTGCCTCACCGCCGCGCATCAACGCGCGCGCTCGATTGGCCAAAGGTGCTATTTCGGCCACCACAGCGTTAGATACCGGCCTAACTGCCTCGCACACAGTGATCACTTGCGGCACGGTGGGGCTAGCGGCATCGCGCGGTGATGCCACGGCAATGTTCTGACCAGCTAGCGACAACGCCATCATCCAGGTTTGCACAATCGCCACAGACCTCTTTCCGCCCCAGCACCCGATTTAGACTAGCCGGATTAGGAGGCGAATTGAATGACTAAAACCTCACGCCTTACGCCACTGGAGTGGCGGGCCTCGAGATCGTCTTTTTATGTTGGCTCAGCTTCTCGTTCAAAGTCGATGGAGGTGAGGTAACAGAATGTCGAGTGGTGCCGAGTAGTCCTTGCGCCGCAACCTGCCGGCGACTTTAGACATGATTTTGCCGAAAGCGGAGTTTCCGAAATCGACCCCGGATCCGCCATAGACATTTGCGATCCAGACTGCCCCTAGTTCGTCACGGCCTTGATCCGCGGATTGGCCAATGAGCAAATGGTCAGCGCGAAGAACAGAACTCCTCCGATAACGACCTGCGGTCCTGGCAGGACCAGCCATGCAGCGGCGAAGTAGCAACCCATAGCGAGATTCATCGTAGCCAAAATCAACCGGCTGCTCACGCCTGACGATTGGAATCTGACGAAGTTTGCAGCGGCTGCCAGCACAATCGCCAAGCCGGTGCCAACGAACCACAGCGCGTCGATTGTCCAGTCGGCATAGGCCAGCGGGGTCAGGGCGATGTGGACGCCCCCAAGCAGCACGCCGATAATCGCCAATGCGACTGCCAAGGTTTGCACGCGCATCAGTTCAACCCCTGCCGAAAGGGTGCGAGACGCGCAGCGGAACCTGCAAGCGCCAGTGCGAATATGAGAATCACAAGATCCTCCACGATCAGCGCAAGATACAGGTTCGACATTGGTGTTGAGGCGCTACCGAGCCAGATCATCGCCGCCGCCATTGTCAGCACGGCGATTAAAGGCGCAGCCAGGTTGATTGTGGCACGATATCCGAACCGGGCCGTGGCGATCGCGCCGACTACAAACAACAGGGCCGTGCCATATCCAAAAACTTCCAGCACGAATGTGTCAGTGACGGACATGCGCCCCGCAAAGCGAATGTTCAGCGCTGCCCAGACCATGGCTCCTCCGACTAAGACGCTGCGAGGAACCGCGTGAAGAAAGGCAGGGGAAATCACGCGTTCAGTGACGGCCGCGAAGAGACAGCCTGCCACGAAACGCCAGCGCGCAGCCTCGGGGATGTGATCGAATTCAGCCGCCATTGCAGCAAACCATGACCGGCGGACCGGTGGCGCGATCTTGAAGGCCAGCACGACACATGCGCGTGCAAGAGAGTTCCGCTTCGGGGTCATAGTGCAAATCCCTTCCCGTGGTTTGCAGTGTGCACATCGTCGGGCTCAATAGTGCGAGCGAGCGCCATGCCTGATGGCGTCAGGCGATAGGCATGGCGCGGCGGCCTGCTCTCGTGCGGCGAAGGAACCCATCGGGTTTCAAGGTTGCCCTGATCACACAGCCGAATCAGCATGGGATAAAGCGTCCCCGATGCGATGCCGGTCAATTCCATCAATTCATACCCGTAACGCCAATCCTGCGGCCGTTCGAGCAGCGCCAGCAAGGCGGTTCGTGTCTGTCTGGAGATGTTGGGGCGTCTTGGCATTTCATCAATCTACATATGTAGAGTTTGTAGCGCAAGTAGGATTTGCGCTTGACCTAAATCGGGGCGAAGTAATTCTGTGCTCCAAGACCGGTGGCAAAACCTGACATTCGCAAATCCACCCATTCTCGGACGTTCCTAGTCCCGGCAGTGGAGCCTGAATGCTGCCACTATAAGTCGCGCGAATTCCCGAAAATTGTTGCCTTCAAGCGCATTGGCCCAAGTCCGCCCGACCGCTCACCGCCTGCGGATGAAGGCGCGGATGTCGCGCGACAATTTGGTGAGGTCGGTCTCGTTCACATACATCATGTGGCCCGCATCATAATATGTGTATTCGATCCGGTCGGTGAGCATGCCGGTGCGGGTGAGCGAATGTTCTGCGCCAAAGAACGGCGTCGCAAAATCATACCACCCCTGCGCCACCAGCACCTTGAGGCCGCTGTTTTCGCGCAGCGCGCGGCCGATATAGGGCGCGACATTCTTGTAATAGCGGTTCTCGCTGTCGCCCGGCAGGTCCCAGTCCCACTCGCGCACGCCGCCGATGGTAACATATTGCCGCTCGGGGCTGAACTTCAGCTCCTGCCGCACATAGGTGTTGAGCGCGGCGGTGTAGCTTGCATCGATGCCGTAGAAGCTGGGGTCGTTGTCGGGCGTCTCGCCCGCGCTGTCGAAATCCTTGCCGGTATAGCGCGCATCCAGTCGCCCGATGGTCAGGCCGCGATCGCGCAGCAGCTCCTTGTAGAACCGGCCTGGAGTGACGCGCAGGTCGGCGCTTTCCAGATAGGTTTCGGACAGGCCCGAATAGCGGGCAAGCTTGGCGCGGATGGCGTCGCGCTCTGCGCCTTGCAGCGTGGTGCCCTTCATCAGCGCAGGCAGATATTCGTTGATTGCAAACGCCTTGGCCTCGGTCGCGAGTTCGGCAGGGCCGCCGCCACTCGCCGGAGGGCTGGTCTTGCCGTGATAGAGCGCGGTCACCGCCATGCTGGGCAGCATCAGCACATAAGGCATTTCATTGCCCGGCACCTCGGCCTGCGCGCCAAAATCAAGGACGGTCGAGATCAGCAGCAGGCCGTTGAACGCGACGTCGTTATACGTGCCCTCAAGCTCGTTCACGAC
>NZ_JBGTFM010000190.1:0-1545 GCF_041747255.1 Blastomonas sp.
CAGCGTCGCGGGTCGGCATCGCGGCCATCCGTGGTGGGACCATCCGCAGCAGGTGGTCGAGGCGGCGAGGCGTAGCCCGGTCAAGTGACCGCGTGCAGCGCAGGATCGACCTTGCGCAGGCGCCTGCACCGACCGCGCGCGATCAATGATAGCGGCGCAGCAATCCGGCCAGCCTGCCCTGAACCTGAACCTCGTGCGGTGCATAATATTGCGGATCATAGGCGGCATTGGCGGGATCGAGCCGGATGCGGCCATTGTCACGGCGCAGATATTTAAGCGTGGCTTCCTCCCCGCGCACCAGTGCAACCACGATCTCGCCATCGCGCGCGGTGTCGGTGCGCAAGATCAGTGCGAAATCGCCGTCTAGAATGCCCGCTTCAACCATCGAATCGCCCGAGACCTCGAGCGCGTAATGCTCTCCGCTGCCCAGCAATGCTGCGGGCACTGGCAGGATCTCGGTGCCTTCAAAGGCTTCGATTGGCGCGCCGGCGGCAATGCGGCCATGCAGCGGGATGTTGAGCACATTGTTGTTGGCAGGCTCGGGGTTGCTGGCAGGCTCGGGCAGCTTCGCGTTGCGCGCTGCATCCAGATTAATGATGTTGCTCTTGGCGGCAGCAGCGGCAGCAAGTTCACGCGCGCGCGGCTTGACGCTTGCCTCGGGCAGTTTCAGGATTTCCAGTGCACGCGCCCGGTTGGGCAGGCGGCGGATAAAGCCGCGCTCCTCCAGCGCGCTGACCAGCCGGTGGACACCCGATTTCGACTTGAGATCAAGCGCTTCCTTCATTTCCTCAAACGAGGGGGAAATGCCGTTTTCCTCCAGCCGTTGCTGGATGAAGCGGATCAGATCATGTTGTTTGCGGGTCAGCATCGCGGATGTTCCTTTTTGCGCCGGACGGAAGGCTATCGAACGAACAAGGAACAATTACGAAACAAACCAGGCGAGGTCAAGTCTCGTGTTGCGGGCCTATGCGAGCGGCAGATAGTCCAGTGGTTCGCCCGGCGCGGCTGGTAGGCTGCCTGCGGCACGGATCACCAGCGCATGCGCGGCCAGCAGTGCCGAGAGCGCGCCGCTGTCCTGATTGCCGAGCGGGAACAACGCGCCATCATGCAATTTGGCCCGCACAAAATCCTGACGTGGTCCAGTGGCCGGGAAGGCTGCGCCTGCTGAAGCCTTCATAGTGGTGGGCAGCGGACTGCTCGCCCCTGCCATCTGCCGGATCAGCGGCAGCAGCAGCAGCGTCGCCGTGACGTAGGCTGACACCGGATTGCCCGGCAGGCCCAGGACGATGGTCTCGCCCAGCCGCGCCACCATCACCGGCTTGCCCGGCCTCATCGCGATCCGCCAGAAATCGACCATGCCTCCGGCGTGGACCAGAGCCGGTTTCACCAGATCATGATCGCCCACCGACGCCCCGCCGCTGGTGACGATGATGTCGCAGTCGCTGTGCCGGGCAAAGGCGGCGGCAATGGCGTCGCGATTGTCGGGCAGGGTCGGCAACAGGCGCGTCGTGGCGGGCATCCCGGCCAGCATCGCAGCCAGCATCA
>NZ_JBGTFM010000191.1:0-18982 GCF_041747255.1 Blastomonas sp.
CGTCCGTTTATCGGCAGCTTCCGCCGCTGCTCGCACAGGCCCAAAATCGAAATCCCCATAGACATCAGCGCCTGACGCCCGCGGGTTCGGGCACCGTCGACTTTCCGACGCCTCGCGGCGTCCGAAACTCTAAACGAAAGCCGCCGTTCAGCAACCCACCCAAAAATGGTCATTCAACGGATGGTCAGGCTGCACCAAAAGCCGACGGGCCCAACTGTTTACCGCTCACCATTAATCGACTCATGGCCGACTCAACCGCAAGGGCCAGCTACGCGTCAAGTATCCCCGCAATCGCCGCCGACACCGCGTCCATGCTCGCCATGCCGTCAACGCGCGACACGATGTTGCGGGCTTCGTAGATCGGCAGGATCGGGGCGGTTTTGGCGCGGTATTCGGTCATGCGGGTGCGCACCGTTTCCTCATTGTCATCGGGGCGGCGTTTGAACTCGGTCGAGCCGCACACGTCACATACGCCCTCGACCTTGGGCAGCTTGTGCTTGTCATGATAGCCTGCGCCGCATTTGGCGCAGGTGAAGCGGCCAGTGACGCGGTCGACCAGCGCCGCCTCATTGACCTCAAGCTCGATGACATGATGGAGCGCGCGCCCACGCGCGGCCAGAATCTCGTCCAGCGATGCCGCCTGCGGTGCGGTGCGCGGATAGCCGTCGAAGATCACCCCGGTGTCTGGGCCAAGCTCATCAAGCGCATCGCCGATAATGCCCGAGACGATCTCGTCAGACACCAGCTCGCCCGCATCCATCACCGCCTTGGCCTTAAGCCCGATGGGCGTGCCCGCCTTCACCGCGGCGCGCAGCATGTCGCCGGTTGACAGCTGCTTCATGCCGCGCTGGTCAACCAGCATCTGCGCCTGCGTGCCCTTGCCTGCCCCGGGAGGGCCGAGAAGTATGATGTTCATGGCTAAAGCATCCCCTCAAGGGTGCGCACGGTTGGCCCGCGACGCGTTATTGGTTTGGTCGGACTAGCGCAGACGGCCCTTGAGCTTGGCCTTTTTGATGAGGTCGGCATATTGGTGCGCCAACAGATGGCTCTGGATCTGGGTGATGGTATCGACCGTCACGTTGACCACGATCAGCAGGCTGGTGCCGCCAAGGAAGAACAGCGGAATGCCGGTCTGCGCGATGACATATTCGGGCAGCACGCAGACAAAGGTCAGATACGCCGCGCCGACCACGGTGATGCGGGTGAGCACATAATCGAGATAGGTCGCGGTGCTCTTGCCCGGACGAATGCCGGGGATGAAACCGCCATTCTTCTTGAGATTCTCCGACGTTTCTTCCGGGTTGAACACCACGGCGGTGTAGAAGAAGCAGAAGAAGATAATGCCCAGCGCATAGAGCGACATATACAGCGGCTGGCCGTGCTGGAGATATTGGTTGAGCATCACCAGCGCGCCGCCGGTTGCGCTGTCAGGATCAGCCGAGCTGCCAGCGAACTGAGAGATTGTCAGCGGCATCAGCAGCAAGGACGAGGCGAAGATCGGCGGGATCACGCCTGCGGTGTTGATCTTGAGCGGCAGGTGGCTGCGGTCGGCCTGCATCACGCCGCGCTGCGTGGCGCGCTTGGGGTACTGGATCAGCACCCGGCGCTGCGCACGCTCCATGAAGCAGATGAACAGCACAAGACCGACAATCATGATGATCAGCCCGATGATCAGGAACGGCGAGATCGCACCGGTGCGGCCGCCTTCGAACATCTGTGCCATGAACACCGGCATCTGGGCGACAATGCCCGCCATGATGATCAGCGAAATACCGTTGCCGATGCCGCGCGCGGTGATCTGTTCACCAAGCCACATCAGGAACATGGTGCCACCAACAAGGCTGATCACCGCACCGACGCGGAACATGATGCCCGGATCGACCACCGCCTGGATGCCGCTCGACCCAGCATAGGATTCAAGCCCGACCGCAATGAAATAGCCCTGCAGCGCCGTCAGGAACACAGTGCCGTAACGGGTGTACTGGTTGAGCTTTTTGCGGCCCGATTCGCCCTCTTTCTTGATCGCCGCCAGCGTCGGCGACAGCGATGCAGCAAGCTGCACCACAATCGACGCGGTGATGTAGGGCATCACGCCGAGCGCAATGAGGCTCATGCGCTCAAGCGACCCCCCCGAGAAGGTATTGAAAATGTCGAGCACACCGCCCTTGGTCTGCTCATACAAAGCGGCCAGCGCAGTGGGGTCAACCCCCGGCAGCGGCACATAGCTGAGCAGGCGGAAGATGATCAGCGCGCCGATGGTAAACCAGATGCGGCTTTTCAGCTCGGTTGCCTGGCTGAATTTAGCGAGGCTGAAATTGCTTGCCAGATTGTCGGCCCGTGATGCCATGAACCCAATTATCCCAAAAAACGACGGGGCTTCGTTAAACAAAGACCCGGACAGATGGCGGGCGCGCTGCTGGTGCGCGGCACGCACAGGAAAACGTAAAGTCCCGCGATAACGCCTCGCATGCCATCAAGCAAGACGCCCCGCGCTCACCATATCGGGAGGCGGGGCGTGCTTGGCAAGCCAGTTGCTGCGTGTCAGGCTTTCTTTTCGTACGGAGGTTTGACGTAAACCGGACGCGGCGCGATAATTTCCACTGCGCCACCGGCTTTTTCAATCGCCGCGATTGCAGACTTCGATGCCCCGGCAACCGCAAAGGTCACCTTCGCAGTCAATTCACCCTTGGCGAGCAGACGCACACCGTGCTTGCCGCCACGCGACAGCCCAGCGGCGCGCAAAGCCGCCTGGTCAACCGTGCCATCGGTGGGCAGCTTGCCCGCATCGATGAACTTCTGGATCATGCCAAGATTGACGATGTCATAATCCTTGCCGAACGGATTGTTGAAGCCGCGCTTGGGGATCCGCATGTGCAGCGGCATCTGGCCGCCTTCGAAGCCCTTGACCGCGACGCCCGAACGGCTCTTCTGGCCCTTCTGGCCGCGCCCGGCGGTCTTGCCCTTGCCCGAGCCGATGCCGCGTCCAACGCGCATACGGCCCTTGCGGGCGCCTTCATTGTCCTTGATCTCATTCAGTTTCATGTCGTGCACTCGCTTTCGCTTGGTTCGCGCTACTTAACTCTCTCCCCTTCAGGGGAGAGATACGAAGCCTTGCCAGCGTGCTGGCTAGGCGCAGTAGAGAGGGGGCAGGCGCTTGCGCATCCCCCTCTCCCAACCCTCTCCCCTGAAGGGGAGAGGACTTCAGTTGTCAGTCAACAATCTCGACCATGTGGCGGACCTTCTGGATCATGCCGCGAATTTCGGGCGTGTCCGTGTGTTCCACAACGCGGTGCATCTTGTTGAGCCCCAAGCCGATCAGGATCAGGCGTTGGGAGGCAGGACGGCGGATCGGCGATCCGGTCTGCTTGAGCTTGATGGTTGCCATGCTAGCGTTACTCCGTAATCGCGGCGGCTTCGGCCTCAGCGACAACCGGCGCAGCGCCGCCTCGGCCCAGCAGGTCGGCAATCTTCTTGCCACGACGCGCTGCCACCGATTTGGGGCTGGTCTGTTCGCCGAGCGCCTGGAAGGTCGCACGGATCATGTTATAGGGATTCGACGTGCCGTTGGACTTGGTCACAACGTCGGCCACACCCAGGCTTTCAAAGATGGCGCGCATCGGGCCACCGGCGATGATGCCCGTTCCCTGCGGCGCACTGCGCAAGGTCACCTTGCCTGCGCCGAAATGGCCGGTGCCATCATGGTGCAGCGTGCGGCCTTCCTTCAGCGGAACGCGAATCATCTTCTTTTTCGCAGCGGCGGTTGCCTTGCTGATCGCCTCAGGCACTTCACGCGCCTTGCCATGACCGAAGCCGGCGCGGCCATTGCCATCACCGACCACGACCAGCGCCGCAAAGCCGAAGCGCTTGCCGCCCTTGACGGTCTTTGACACGCGGTTGATGTGGACCAGCTTTTCAATCAGCTCATCGCCCTGGGGCTCATCGCGCTTGTTGCGGTCATCGCGGCGACCACGGCCACCCCGGTCATTGCCACCACCGGCACGATCATTGCCGCCACGCCCACGACCACGGGCACCGCGGCCCGGGCGTTCCTGATGGACAGGCTGAGCACCCTGTTCGGCGCTCTGGGTGTCGGCAGCTTCGGAGCTTGTCACTTCATCAGCCATCATTAAAACTCCAGTCCGCCTTCGCGTGCGGCATCAGCCAGGGCCTTGACCCGGCCATGAAAAATGAAACCGCCACGATCAAACACAACGGTGGTGACACCAGCCTGCTTGCCGGCTTCGGCGATCTGCTTGCCGACCGCAATCGCATCGGCAACGGTTGCGCCCGATGCCTTGCTGCCCTTGGTCAGGGTCGAAGCGGCAGCGAGCGTCTTACCAGCTTCATCATCGATGATCTGGGCATAGATGTGCTTGCCGGTGCGGTGGATCGACAGACGGGGACGCCCAGCCGCGCGCTTGCGCAGCGAGGTGCGCACGCGTTGACGACGACGATCGAATAAAGAGAGCTTCGCCATGGCTTACTTCTTCTTCCCTTCCTTGCGGAAGATAAACTCGCCCGCATATTTGATGCCCTTGCCCTTGTAGGGCTCCGGCTTGCGCCAGCGACGGATCTCGGCGGCCACCTGGCCAACCTTCTGACGGTCGCTGCCCGAAATGTGGATCGTGGTCTGGTCGGGCGTCTTGATGTCGATGCCATCGGGGATGGCGAAATCGACATCATGGCTGTAGCCGAGCTGCAGCTTGAGATTGCTGCCCTGCACATTTGCACGATAGCCGACGCCGGTGATGTTCAGCGTCTTGGTGAAGCCTTCGGTCACACCGACCACCAGGTTCTGCACCAATGTGCGCTGCATGCCCCAGAACGCGCGTGCACGGCGGGTATTGTTGGCGGGTTTCACCGCCAGCTCACCGTCGTTCAACTCATAGGCGATGTCCGGCACAGTCGGCATCGACAGTTCGCCCTTGGGGCCCTTCATGGTGATCACGCCATCGGTCAGCGAGGCAGTGACGCCCGCAGGAATGGCCACCGGTTTTTTACCAATGCGGCTCATATCAGAATACCTCTGCCAGCACCTCACCGCCGACTTTCTGTTCGCGCGCTTCCGCGTCGGACAGAACACCACGGGGGGTGGATACGATGGTGATACCAAGGCCGTTGCGCACAATCGGCAGTTCCCTGGAACCCGAATAGACGCGGCGGCCCGGCTTGGAAACGCGCGCAACATGCTTGATCGCAGGCTCGCCTTCGAAATACTTCAGCTCAATGCGCAGGCCCATGTGACGGCCAAGCAGTTCTTCGCTGTAGCCACGGATATAGCCTTCGCGCTGCAGCACGTCGAGCACGCGGGCACGCAGATTTGAGGCCGGCGAGGTTACGCTGTCCTTCTTGGCCTGCTGGCCGTTGCGGATGCGGGTGAGCATATCACCCAAAGGATCGGTCATTGCCATATCGTCTAATCCTTACCAGCTGGACTTCGTAACGCCGGGGATCAGGCCCTTGTTGGCGAGATCCCGCAGTTCGATACGGCACAGCCCGAACTTGCGGTAATAGCCGCGCGGACGACCGGTGGTTCCGCACCGGTTGCGCACGCGCGTGGGGTTTGCGTTGCGGGGCAGCTCGGCCATTTTCAGCCGTGCGATCAGCCGCTCGGTATCATCGAGCGTCGTGTCTTCTGCCTTTGCGCGCAGCTTTGCATATTGGCCAGCATATTGCTTGACCATGCGCTTGCGCCGCTCGTTCTTGTTGATGGAACTCAGTTTCGCCATGACTTAAGTTCTCGCCTTTCTATTGCGAGACGGAAGCGTTGTTACGCAGCCGCCTTTTCCTGGGTTTCCTCGATCGGGAACGGGAAGCCGAAGAGACGCAGCAGTTCGCGCGCTTCATCGTCCGTCTTGGCGGTCGTGGTCACAATGATATCCATGCCGCGAACAGCATCGATCTGGTCGTAGCTGATCTCGGGGAAGATGATCTGCTCTTTCAGGCCCATGGCATAGTTGCCACGGCCATCGAAGCTCTTGGGGTTCACCCCGCGAAAATCGCGGATGCGCGGCATCGCGATCGTCACCAGACGATCGAGAAACTCGAACATGCGCTCCTTGCGCAGCGTTACCTTGCAGCCGATCGGCATGCCTTCGCGCAGCTTGAACTGGGCGATCGACTTGCGCGCCTTGGTGATCACCGGCTTCTGGCCCGCGATCAGCTCCATTTCGGCCGCTGCGGTCGTAACCTTCTTCTTGTCCTGGCTACCTTCGCCGACGCCCATGTTGATCACGATCTTGACCAGCCTGGGCACTTCCATCGGGTTCGCGTAGCCGAACTTTTCCTGCATCGCCTTGACGACTTCATCGTCATAGCGCTTGCGCATACGGGGGACGTATTTATCAGCCATCGATCTTTTCCCCGGACTTTACAGCCACGCGGACCTTCTTGCCGTCTACCGTTTCAAAACGGACGCGGGTTGCCGCACCAGTCTTGGGGTCGGCAACGGCGACCTTTGAAATGTGCATCGGAGCTTCGACGCGGTCCAGACCACCTTGCGGGTTTGCCTGGCTCGGCTTGCGGTGACGGGTCATCACGTTGATGCCCGAGACGAGAACCTTGCCGTCTTTGGGCATCACCTGCGACACGGTGCCGGTGCGGCCCTTGTCCTTGCCGGACAGGACGACAACGCTGTCACCCTTTTTGATCTTTGCCATTGCCATGATTACAACACCTCCGGTGCCAGGCTGATGATCTTCATGTGCTTGCGCGCACGCAGCTCACGGACCACCGGGCCAAAAATGCGGGTGCCGATGGGCTCGTCATTCTTGTTGACCAGCACCGCAGCGTTGCTGTCGAAGCGGATCACGCTGCCATCGGCGCGGCGCACATCCTTGGCGGTGCGCACGATGACGGCACGGTGAACGTCGCCCTTCTTGACGCGGCCACGCGGGGCCGCTTCCTTGACGGAGACGACGATGATATCGCCGACGCTGGCAAAGCGACGCTTCGACCCGCCAAGCACCTTGATGCACTGAACGCGCTTCGCGCCGCTGTTATCGGCGACCTCAAGGTTGGATTGCATCTGGATCATGGATCCGTTTCCTTCTTGTCTGGCTTGCCGGAACGGGTCCGGCAGTTCCTAAATTCGCGAATTACGCTTCGGTCGAAGCCTCGGGCGCCTTGTGGGTATCCACCCGGCCCAGCACCTTCCACGTCTTCAGCTTTGAAATCGGCGCCGTCTCTTCGATGCGGACGGTTTCGCCTTCCTTGAAGCTGTTGGTCTCATCGTGGGCGTGATACTTTTTTGAACGCCGGATGATCTTCCCGTACAGCGGGTGCTTCACCTTGCGTTCCACCTTGACCACGATGGTCTTGTCGGTCTTGTCGGAGACCACCGTTCCCGTCAGAACTCGTTTCGGCATGTTGGTGCTCCTTAAACCTTGGCTGCAGTGCGGGCGCGTTCGCCCCGCAGCGTCTTGATCCGCGCGATATCGCGGCGCACTTCGCGCATCCGCGCCGGGCGTTCCAGCTGGTTGGTCGCAGCCTGGAAGCGCAGGTTAAACGCTTCCTTCTTCAGCGCGCCCAGCTCACTGGTCAGCTCATCGTCGGTCTTGATCCGCAGATCTTCAATATCGCTCATTTCTCACCTCCCAGGTGCGACGTGTCACCCAGACGCGCCACCACCTTGACCTTGATCGGCAGCTTCATCGCTGCACGTTCAAAAGCCACCGCAGCAATCGGACCCGGAACGCCATCCAGTTCAAACAGGATGCGGCCGGGCTTGACCCGTGCTGCCCAATATTCAACCGAACCCTTGCCCTTGCCCTGACGGACTTCGGCAGGCTTTTTCGACACCGGCACATCGGGGAACACGCGAATCCACAAACGTCCCTGACGCTTGATGTGGCGCGTGATCGCACGACGAGCCGCCTCGATCTGGCGGGCGGTGATCCGCTCGGGCTCAAGGGCCTTGAGGCCGTATGAGCCAAAGTTCAGCGTCGATCCGCCGGGCGCATCGCCCTTGATCCGGCCCTTGAAAGCCTTGCGGAACTTCATTTTCTTCGGTTGCAGCATGATGCTCTACCCTGTTCTTTCCACGTGGCCTTAGCGCGCCGGACGGACGCCGGAAGTCTGCGCTTCCATCATCAGCCGGTCTTGCGCCATGGGATCATGTCCCAGGATTTCACCCTTGAAGATCCAGCACTTGATGCCGATGATGCCATATGCGGTCAGCGCTTCAGCTTCGGCATAGTCAACATTGGCACGCAGTGTGTGCAATGGCACCCGGCCTTCACGATACCATTCGGTCCGCGCGATTTCCGCGCCGCCCAGACGGCCACCACAGGTGATCTTGATTCCCTCGGCGCCCAGACGCAGTGCCGACTGAACGGCACGCTTCATGGCACGGCGGAAGGCAACGCGGCGGATCAGCTGATCGGCGATGCCCTGCGCGACCAGCTTGGCGTCGATTTCAGGCTTGCGGATTTCAACGATGTTGAGCTTGACCTCACTACCCTTGATCATCGATTCCAGCTTCTTGCGCAGCTTCTCGATGTCCGCACCCTTTTTGCCGATGATCACGCCGGGGCGTGCAGCATAGATGGACACGCGGCACAAACGCGCCGGACGCTCAATCACCACCTTTGAGATCGCCGCCTGTGGCAGCGTCTTCATGATGTAGTTGCGCAGTTCGATGTCTTCCATGAGCATCTTGGCATAGTCACGCCCTTCGGCGTACCAGCGGCTGTCCCACGTACGGTTGATCTGCAGGCGCAGGCCGATCGGATTGCTCTTCTGACCCATGGCTTACGCCTCCTCTTGTTCGCGCACGACGATGCGCAGACGGCTGAACGGCTTCAGGATGCGGCTCGAACGGCCACGGGCGCGCGTCATGAAACGCTTCATCGTGATCGCCTTGCCAACACTTGCTTCCGCCACGACCAAAGCATCGACATCAAGGTTGTGATTGTTTTCAGCATTCGCGATCGCAGAGGCCAATACCTTGCGCGCGTCAACTGCCATTGCCTTCTTTGAGAAGGACAGGATGTTCATCGCCTCTTCGGCCTTCTTGCCGCGGATCAGGCCAGCAACGAGGTTCAGCTTCTGCGCCGACCCACGGATGGTGGTGCCGACGGCCAGCGCCTCGTTCTCGCCAACCCGGCGGGGGGATTTCGGCTTGCCCATTAGCGCTTGCCCTTCTTGTCAGCGGCGTGGCCGGGGAAGGTGCGGGTCGGGGCGAATTCGCCCAGCTTGTGACCCACCATATCTTCGTTGACCGAAACCGGGATGAACTTGTGACCGTTGTAGACGTTGAACGTCAGGCCGACGAACTGCGGCAGGATCGTCGAACGACGCGACCAGGTCTTGATCGGTGCACGGGCACCAGCGTCCTGCGCTGTTTCTGCCTTCTTCAGCAGATACAGATCGAAGAACGGCCCTTTTTTGATGGAGCGCGCCATGACTTACCTCTTCTTCTTCGCGTGACGTGACCGGATGATCATACGGTCGGTCGACTTGTTCTTGCGGGTGCGCATGCCCTTGGTCGGCTTGCCCCACGGGGTCACCGGATGACGGCCACCCGAGGTGCGGCCTTCACCACCACCATGCGGGTGATCGACCGGGTTCTTGGCGACACCGCGCGTCAGCGGACGACGGCCCATCCAGCGCTTGCGGCCGGCCTTGGCAAAGTTCTGGTTGCTGTTGTCGGGGTTTGATACAGCGCCCACGGTGCCCATGCAGGCACCGGGAATGTAGCGCTGTTCGCCCGAGTTTAGGCGCACCATCACCATGCCGCGATCACGACCGACGACCTGTGCGTAGGTGCCAGCCGAACGCGCGATCTGGCCGCCCTTGCCCGGCTTCATCTCCACATTGTGGATGATCGTGCCGACCGGCATCTGCGCCAGCTTCATTGCGTTGCCCGGCTTCACGTCGGTCTTTTCGCCTGCAATCACGCTGTCGCCCACGGCCAGACGCTGCGGTGCCAGGATATAGGCCTGTTCACCGTCTTCGTAACTGATCAGCGCAATGAACGCCGTGCGGTTGGGATCGTATTCGATCCGCTCAACGGTGCCCGCCACATCAAGCTTGCGACGCTTGAAATCGACGATGCGATAGCGCTGCTTGTGCCCGCCCGCGATACCGCGCGAGGTCACATGGCCCTTGTTGTTGCGGCCACCGGTCTTGCGCTTGCCTTCGGTCAGCGCCTTGACCGGACCGCCCTTATAGAGGTCGGTGCGGTCGACAAGGATCAGACCGCGACGGCCCGGGCTTGTCGGATTATATGATTTAAGTGCCATATCTCTATCCTGTCAGCTTCGAACCCGCGCTCAAACGCCGGTGGTGACGTCGATCGATTGGCCTTCGGCCAATGTCACAACGGCTTTCTTGATGTCGGTGCGCGTGTAGGGACGACCCTTCCAGCGCTTTTTCTTGCCCTTCTGCACCAGCGTGTTGACGCCAATGACCTTGACGTCGAACAGCGCCTCGACAGCCGCCTTGATCTGCGGCTTGGTCGCGTCATTGCTGACCTTGAAGACCACCGCATTGTGTTCGCTCAGCAGCGTCGACTTTTCGGTAATGTGCGGGGCCACGATCACGTCATAATGACGCGTATCGATGGTGTCGGATTTTTTAGCCATTGAACCGGGCCTCCAGCTTTTCAACAGCGGCGCGGGTCAGCACCAGCGTATCGTGTTTCAGGATGTCATAGACATTGGCACCGACGGCGGGCATCACGTTCAGACCGATCAGGTTGGCCGAAGCCTTCCGGAAATTGTCGTTGACCGCATCGCCATCGATGAACAGCGCCTTCTTGCCGAGGCCGAGCTTGCCGAGCTGCGCGAGCAGCGTCTTGGTCTTGGCTTCGGTCATGTCGAGCGTGTCAAGCACGATCAGGCTTTCGCTCGCAGCCTTCGATGACAAAGCCATTTTCAGGCCGAGCGCGCGTACCTTCTTGTTGAGCGACGGGTTGAAGTCACGCACGCGGGGGCCATGGGCCTTGCCGCCGCCGATGAAAATCGGTGCGCGACGATCGCCGTGACGCGCCGTACCGCCGCCCTTCTGGCGACCGAACTTCTTGCCGGTGCGGGCAACGTCTGAACGTTCACGCGCACCGCGAGCGGTACCGCGACGGTTTTCGAGCTGCCAGGTGACAACGCGGTGCAGAATGTCTGCCCGCGGTTCAACGCCGAACACGTCGTCGTTAAGTTCGATGTCGCCCTTGGCGTCTGCATCGAGGGTCTGGACCTTGAGCTTCATGGCTTAGCCCTCCTTCTCTTCGGTGCTGGTGGGCGTATCGAGCTCACCACCTTCAGCGGGCATGTCAGCAGCAGCTTCGGCGATTTCGGCATCGCTCGGGGTGAGCGGCGCGTCATGCTCGGCAGCAGCTTCAACCATGCCGGCGGGCGCTTCTTCATGCTCACTGTGATCATTGCTGTTGGCAGCGGACTTGATCCCGGCGGGATAGGGCGCATCGGCGTGCATCGGCACCTTCACCGAATCGCGCACCATCAGCCAGCCACCCTTGGAACCGGGGACCGAACCCTTGACAAAGATCAGGCCGCGCGCCTCATCGGTGCGGACGACTTCAAGGTTCTGCTGGGTCCGCTGGCGATCACCCATGTGACCAGCCATCTTCTTGTTCTTGAACACCTTGCCCGGGTCCTGACGCTGCCCGGTCGAACCATGCGCACGGTGCGAGATCGAGACACCATGCGTCGCGCGCATGCCCCCGAAGCCCCAGCGCTTCATGGCACCGGCAAAGCCCTTGCCCTGCGTGTGGCCGGTAATGTCGACCAGCTGACCGGCGACAAAATGCTCGGCAGAAATGGTGGCGCCAACATCCAGGATCGCATCGTCGGCGACGCGGAATTCAGCCATCAGCATCTTGGGAGCAACTTCTGCTTTCGCAAAATGCTCGCGCTGCGGCTTGTTGACGTTCTTTGGCTTGGCAGCACCGGCGCCCAGCTGTACCGCGACATAACCGTCACGGTCCTGGTTCTTCACCGATACCACCTGGCAATCTTCCAGTGACAGGACAGTGACCGGCACGTGCCGTCCATCTTCCTGAAACAGGCGGGTCATCCCGACTTTTTTCGCGATCACGCCAGTGCGCATGATCATTCTCCCAATAGAGGCCCAAGAGGAAATCCCAGGGGCGTATCCAAACGAAAACCCCCACAGCATCTCTGCCATGAGGGGGCCAACCGAAATGCTAGATGATCACCCCGTCCGGGTTGGCGTTTCCTGCGTCACGTGCGTGAGGCTGGAAAGACGGGGGACCAGGACCACGGCAAGCCGCGCGGTATCCCTTTTGAGTTTCCATCCAACTGGATGGAAGCACCGGAGCACGAGGCCCGGCGCCGACTGGCCTTAAGCCAGCTTGATCTCGACGTTGACGCCTGCGGCCAGTTCGAGCTTCATCAAAGCATCGACGGTGGCCGGGGTCGGCTGAACGATGTCCAGCAAGCGCTTGTAGGTGCGCACCTCGAACTGCTCACGCGACTTTTTGTCAACGTGCGGACCGCGGTTCACGGTGAACTTCTCAATGCGCGTCGGCAGCGGAATGGGACCACGAATAAGAGCGCCGGTGCGACGGGCGGTGTCGGCGATATCGCCGGTTGCCTGATCGAGCACACGATGATCGAACGCCTTGAGGCGAATACGGATATTCTGCGTTTCCATTACCACTTTACCGATGCGAAAGAGCGAAAAACAAACCGCCCCTTAACCCGTCGATCCTGTCAAAGGACCCAACGCCGGGGCGGCTTATTAGAAAATTGCGATCTCCCGCACGAATCAAACGACGCGTGCGGGAGATGGCCCTATATTACTTGGAGATCGTGCTGACAACCCCAGAACCGACGGTCCGGCCACCTTCGCGGATAGCGAAGCGCAGACCCGGATCCATCGCGATCGGAGCGATCAGCTTGACACCGATCGAAACGTTGTCGCCGGGCATCACCATTTCAGTGCCCTCGGGCAGGATCACTTCGCCAGTCACGTCGGTGGTGCGGAAGTAGAACTGCGGACGATAGTTGGCAAAGAACGGCGTGTGACGGCCGCCTTCATCTTTCGACAGCACATAGACCTCAGCATTGAACTCGGTGTGCGGGGTCACGGTACCGGGCTTGCAGAGAACCTGACCACGCTCAACGTCTTCACGGGCGACGCCGCGAACCAGTGCGCCGATGTTGTCGCCTGCCATGCCCTGATCGAGCAGCTTGCGGAACATTTCAACGCCGGTGACGACGGTCTTGCGGGTGTCCTTGAGACCAACGATCTCAACTTCTTCACCAACCTTGACGATGCCCGATTCCACGCGGCCGGTCACAACGGTACCACGACCAGAGATCGAGAACACGTCTTCGACGGGCATCAGGAACGGCTTGTCGATCGGACGTGCGGGCTGCGGGATGAACTCGTCCACAGCCTTCATCAGCGCGTAGATCGATTCCTTGCCGATGGCATCATCACGGCCTTCGAGTGCAGCCAGAGCCGAACCCTTGACGATCGGGATGTCGTCACCCGGGAAGTCATACTTGGACAGCAACTCACGCACTTCCAGTTCAACCAGCTCGAGAATTTCTTCGTCGTCAACCTGGTCAACCTTGTTCATGTAAACGACCAGCGCAGGCACGCCAACCTGACGCGCAAGCAGGATGTGCTCGCGGGTCTGGGGCATCGGGCCGTCAGCAGCATTCACCACCAGGATCGCGCCGTCCATCTGCGCAGCGCCGGTGATCATGTTCTTCACATAGTCAGCGTGACCCGGGCAATCGACGTGCGCATAGTGGCGCGCTTCGGTTTCATATTCGACGTGCGCGGTCGAAATGGTGATGCCGCGCTCGCGCTCTTCGGGCGCCTTGTCGATGTTTGCATAATCGGTGAAGGTCGCGCCGCCGGTTTCAGCCAGCACCTTGGTGATGGCTGCGGTCAGCGTGGTCTTGCCATGGTCGACGTGACCGATGGTGCCGATGTTGCAATGCGGCTTGTTCCGCTCAAATTTAGCCTTGGCCATTTTTTCCTACCTTCGTTTCTTACTATCTATGGATAGTCCGCGCCGCGCATTGGCGAGACTGCCCGAATCTGTCAACACCCAAATGAAAGCCCGTGGCGCTGAACGCGCCGAGTCCCGGACTGAGGTCGAGCGCCTATAGCGACTATGCCCGGCTTATGCCAGCTTCTCCTTGACCTCCGCCGCGACATTCGCCGGGACTTCGTCATAATGGGAAAACTGCATCGTGTACTGCGCACGTCCCTGAGTGAAGGAACGCAGCTGGTTCACGTATCCAAACATGTTGGCGAGCGGCACGATGGCCTCAACAGCCTGCGCATTGCCGCGCGTGTCTGTGCCCTGGATCTGGCCGCGACGGCTGTTCAGATCGCCGATCACGTCGCCCAGATAATCCTCAGGCGTCACCACTTCAACCTTCATGATCGGCTCAAGCAGCTTGATGCCCGACTTTTGCGCGGCCTCGCGCATCGCGGCACGACCAGCGATTTCGAACGCCAGTGCCGAGGAGTCGACGTCATGGTATGCGCCGTCATACAGCTCGATCTCAAAATCGATGATCGGGAAGCCGACAAGCGATCCGGACGCTGCCGTTTCGCGCATGCCCTTTTCCACCGAAGGAATATATTCCTTGGGGATGTTGCCGCCCTTGACAGCGTCGTTGAAGATGATGCCCGATCCGCGCTCACCCGGAGTTACAGTGAACTTCACGCGGCCAAACTGGCCCGATCCACCCGACTGCTTCTTGTGGGTATAGTCAATATCGACCTTTTTGCCGAGATACTCGCGATAGGCCACCTGCGGCGCTCCGACATTGGCCTCGACCTTGAATTCGCGGCGCATACGATCGACGAGAATTTCGAGGTGTAGTTCGCCCATGCCCTTGATGATCGTCTGGCCGCTTTCGGCATCGGATGTCACGCGGAACGAGGGATCTTCGCGGGCAAGACGATTGAGCGCAACGCCCATCTTTTCCTGGTCGGCCTTGGTCTTGGGTTCCACCGACAGCTCGATCACCGGCTCAGGGAATTCCATGCGCTCAAGGATGATCGGCGCATTGGAGGCGCACAATGTATCCCCGGTGGTGGTTTCCTTAAGGCCAGCAAGCGCGACGATGTCGCCAGCGAACGCTTCCTGGATGTCTTCGCGGCTGTTGGCATGCATCAGCAGCATGCGGCCAACCTTTTCCTTCTTGTCCTTGACCGAGTTGGTCACTGACGAGGCGGCTTCCAGCTTGCCCGAATAGATGCGCGCAAACGTCAGCGTGCCCACAAACGGATCGTTCATGATCTTGAATGCCAGCGCGCTGAACGGCGCATCATCGGCGGGCGGACGCGTATCGGGGGTTACGCCGTCGAGCTTGAGACCTTCCACATCGGGAATGTCGAGCGGCGAAGGCAGATAATCGACCACAGCATCAAGCAAAGGCTGCACGCCCTTGTTCTTGAACGCGCTGCCGCACAGCACGGGCACGAACGAGAAGTTCAGCGTGCCCTTGCGGATCAGGCGGGTCAGGGTTTCAGCATCGGGCAGGTTGCCTTCAAGATACTGCTCCATGACATCGTCGTCCTGCTCGACCGCCATTTCGATCAGCTCGGCGCGCGCCATTTCGGCAGCGTCCTTGAGGTCGTCGGGAATTTCGACATAATCGAAGTTCGCGCCCAGCGCCTCGTTCTGCCAGATGATCGCGCGGTCACGCACCAGATCAACGAGGCCGACAAACGTGCTTTCGATGCCGATCGGCAAATACAGCACCAGCGGACGCGCGCCCAAACGATCCTTGATCATGTCGACGCAGCGCTCGAAGCTCGCCCCGGTGCGGTCGAGCTTGTTGACGAAGCACATCCGCGGAACCTTGTACTTTTCCGCCTGACGCCACACGGTTTCAGACTGCGGCTCAACGCCCGCCACGCCATCGAAACAAGCAACCGCGCCATCGAGGACGCGCAAGCTGCGTTCGACTTCAATGGTGAAATCGACGTGGCCGGGGGTGTCGATGATGTTGATGCGGTGATCGTTCCAGAAGCACGTGGTCGCAGCAGAGGTGATCGTGATGCCACGCTCCTGCTCCTGCTCCATCCAGTCCATCGTCGCAGCGCCATCGTGCACTTCGCCAATCTTGTACGATTTGCCGGTATAATAGAGAATCCGCTCGGTCGTCGTGGTTTTGCCGGCGTCGATATGCGCCATGATGCCGATGTTGCGATATTTCTCTAGCGGATGGCTGCGGGCCATGGTCTGTACTCCAACGGTGGGGACGTAATTTGCCGCGCGCTATAATGAAGCCCCCACGCTTTGGCCAGCGCGAATTCAGGCAACAAATTGGCGAACAACACTCCTCTCCCTTCAAGGGAGAGGATATTGAGCCTTGCCAGCTTGCTGGCTTAGGCGAGATTGGAGAGGGGAAGTGCGCGGACCGATTGTGCGCCCTGCCCTCTCCCTGCTTTGCTGCGCAAAGCTGTCCCTCTCCCCTGAAGGGAGAGGGTTTTACGATTACCAGCGATAGTGCGAGAAGGCACGGTTCGCTTCGGCCATGCGGTGCGTGTCTTCACGCTTTTTCACCGCATTGCCGCGATTGTTGGCGGCATCGAGCAGTTCGCCCGAAAGACGCGCCGCCATCGTGGTTTCGCTGCGGTTGCGCGCAGCCGAGATCAACCAGCGGATGGCGAGCGCCTGGGCACGCTCGGGGCGCACTTCGACGGGGACCTGATAGGTCGCACCACCGACGCGGCGGCTGCGCACTTCGATGCCGGGCTTCACATTGTTCAGCGCGTCATGGAACATCGGCAGCGGATCGGCCTTGGCCTTGGTCTGCATGACTTCCATGGCACCATAAACGATGCGCTCTGCGACGGACTTCTTCCCGTCGAGCATCAGGTTGTTCATAAACTTGGACAGCGTCAGATCACCAAACTTGGGATCGGGAAGGATGACGCGCTTTTCTGGGCGACGACGACGTGACATGTGAGATAACTCCTGAAAAAGACCTGATCTTCAAGCGGGATGCTGCCACCCCGCGAGGATCATTTCGGACGCTTGGCGCCGTACTTCGAACGGCTCTGCTTGCGGTCCTTGACACCCTGGGTATCAAGCACGCCGCGCAGCACGTGGTAACGCACACCGGGAAGATCGCGAACGCGACCGCCGCGGATCAGCACAACCGAGTGCTCCTGCAGGTTATGGCCTTCACCCGGAATATAGGTGATGACTTCACGGCTGTTGGTCAGGCGGACCTTGGCCACCTTGCGCAGCGCCGAGTTCGGCTTTTTCGGGGTTGTCGTGTAGACACGGGTACAAACGCCGCGCTTCTGCGGGTTTGCGTCCATTGCGGGCACCTTGGACTTGGTCTTCTGGGGCACCCGGCCCTTGCGGACGAGCTGGTTGATCGTTGGCATGTTTCTCTTCACCTGAAAGATTGAAGGTTACTCTGCCGCCCGATACGTCTCCGGTCCGTTCTGCAACGACCCGGCATGGTGGAGGCTCCGCCTTTTGCCCACCCGCACCCGACAACAGTGTTGTGCTTGGTTTTTCTTGCTGGCAAAACGCATGCGCCTATCCAACAAGAACGCGGCCTTTAGCGTCGATTCACTTAAGGGTCAAGGCGTGGTGGACGAAGGCGCGATTGCCTGCGCGTGATATGGTGGCCGTAGCGGGTGCGTCACCCTGTCGGCGATTGCCAGTTCAGCCGAGCGCCTTCCTGATGAGCTCATTGACCACTTGCGGGTTGGCCTTGCCCTGCATTGCCTTCATCGTCTGGCCGACGAAAAAGCCGAACAACGCCTCCTTGCCGCCGCGATACTGCGCGACCTTGTCGGCATTCTCGGCGAGCACTTTGGCCACCGCTGCCTCAATCGCGCCGGTGTCCGATGTCTGCTTGAGCCCCTTGTCCGCGACGATCTTGCGTGGCCCATCGCCAGTCTCCAGCATGATCTCGAACACCTGCTTGGCGATGGTGCCCGATATCGTGCCATCGGCGACCAGTGCCAGCAGCTCGGCCCCCTGCGCCGGGCTGACCGGGCTGTTCTCGATATCCTTGCCCAGCCGGTTGAGCGCGCCGTAGAGTTCTGACAGCAGCCAGTTGGCGGCAGGCTTGGCAACATCGGCCTCAGGTTTGCCCTGCGCCGTTGCGCATTCGGCCAGCAATGCCTCGAACCAGCGCGCGGTCTCTGCCTCAGCCGTCAGCACCGACGCGTTATAAGCGGACAGGCCCAGTTCGCTTTCATAGCGCCTGCGCTTGGTATCGGGCAGTTCGGGCAGCGATGCCTTGCACGAATCGAGAAATGCATCGTCAAGTTCAAGTGGCAGCAGGTCGGGATCAGGGAAGTAGCGGTAATCGTGCGCATCTTCCTTTGACCGCATAGATCGCGTCTCGTTCTTGTCAGGATCATACAGCCGCGTTTCCTGCACGATCGTGCCGCCGCTTTCGAGCACGTCGACCTGGCGGTTGGCTTCATGCTCGATTGTGGCCATAACGTAACGCACCGAATTGACATTCTTGGTCTCGGTGCGGGTGCCGAATGCGTCGCCGGGCTTGCGCACCGAGACGTTAACGTCAGCGCGCATTGATCCTTCTTCCATATTGCCGTCACACGAACCGACATAACGCAGGATGGTGCGCAGCTTTTTCAGATACGCGCCTGCCTCAGCGGGCGAGCGCATGTCTGGCCGTGAGACGATCTCCATCAGCGCGACGCCCGAGCGGTTCAAATCGACATAGCTCATCGTCGGGTGCTGATCGTGCATCAGCTTGCCCGCGTCCTGCTCGACATGAATGCGCTCGATGCCGATGGTCTTGGTGGCCGCATCGGGGTTTTTCTCATCCAGGCTGATGTCGACTGCCCCCTCGCCGACCAGCGGATGATACAACTGACTGATCTGGTAACCCTGCGGCAAATCGGCGTAGAAATAGTTCTTGCGGTCAAACCTAGACCAGCGGTTGATCTCGGCCCCGATTGCCATGCCGGTGCGCACCGCCTGGCGGATGCACTCGCGGTTGGGCACCGGCAGCATGCCCGGCATCGC
>NZ_JBGTFM010000192.1:0-3485 GCF_041747255.1 Blastomonas sp.
CCCCGCCGCTTCGGGCGCGGACATCGTGCTGGAAGGGGCGCAGGTGTTCGAGACACTCGCCGAAGCGGTGGCCGACTGCCACCATGTCTATGCAACCACTGTGCGCAAACGCGGCGTCACCAAGCCGGTGGTGACGCCCGAACAGGCAGCGCATGCCATCGTCGGCGCAGCGGGGCGCAGCGCGATCCTGTTCGGGCCGGAGCGATCGGGGCTGGAAACCGAGGATGTGGCGATTGCGCAGAACATCCTGACCGTGCCGATCAACCCCGCATTCGGATCGCTCAATCTCGCGCAGGCGGTGATTCTGGTGGCGTATGAATGGTCAAAAACCGGCGGCGGTGCAGCGCTCGCCTCGCCGCCCAGCGTCGACATCGACCCGCCCGCGCCGATGGCGGAGCTCGACGGCATGTTCGATCAATTGTGCGACATGCTCGAGGCGAAGAACTATTTCTACCCCGAAGGCCGCGCCTCGATGACCCGGCGGACATTGCGCAACCTGCTGACCAAGCCCGGGTGGGACAGCAACGAGGTGCGGACATTTCGAGGGGTGCTGAGCACGCTGGCGAAGGGCCCACGCAAACCGGTCTAGCCGCTCTAGTTGAACTCCGGCGAAACCCGGAGTTCAGGAGTCAGATCGCGAGGATGAGTCCAACGCCACACGTATCAAACTATGAACGTCACCCACCCCGTCACCCTGAACCCTTTGACTTTGCTTGGGGCAGGCTTGTTTCAAGCCATCGCCTTCGTGCGCAGTTTCTCAATGACATTCACAAACGTCTCCGCCTCCTGCGCGCCGGGGACGAGGTATTTGCCGTCGAAGATGATTGCAGGCACGCCGCTGATGCCCTGTTCGATCCAGTGACCCAGGTGCGCGCGCACAGCGGCCTCGTTGTCGGGATCGTTGAGCACCGCCCGGCCATCCTCGGGGTCGAGCGCGACATCGGCGACAATCGAGAGCAGCACGTCCTCATCGCTGATGTCCCGGCTGTCTTGAAAATAGGCCTTGAACAGCGCCAGCTGCAGCGCGGTCTGCACCTCTGATCCGTGCACATCGCCCGCCCAGGTGAGCAGCTGGTGCGCCTTGAAGCTGTTGTAGATGCGCATTCCCGGCGCTTGGGTAAAGGCAAAGCCCAGCCGGTCGCCCGCCTCTTTCAGCCGTGCGCGGTTGCCCGCGCTCTGCTCTGCGTTCGCGCCGTATTTCTGTGCGACATGTTCGCCAATGTCCTGGCCTTCGGGCGCCATGCCGGGGTTGAGCTCAAACGGATGCCAGGTGATCGTCGGATCAACCTTGTCACCCAGCATCGCCAGCGCCTTTTCAAGCTGCTTGTAGCCGATGATGCACCAGGGGCAGATCACATCCGAAACGATATCGATGCGCAGCGGGTGGGCGGTCATGGGGGACTCCTGATGACGGTCTGGGGTGCCCCATCATAGCGCAATCTGCGGCCAATGTCGCGCCTCAGCGGGTGGGCACCGGCGTCTCGCCCGAATAGTCGTAAAAGCCGCGTTTGGTCTTGCGGCCCAGCCACCCGGCCTCGACATATTTGACCAGCAGCGGCGCGGGGCGGAACTTGGGGTCGCCGGTCGTGCTGTGCAGCACCTGCGTGATGCTGAGGCAGGTATCGAGCCCAATGAAATCGGCAAGCGTCAGCGGCCCCATCGGGTGGTTGAGCCCCAGCTGCACGGCGGCGTCGATATCCTCGATAGTCGCCACGCCCTCGCCCAGTGCAAAGCATGCCTCGTTGAGCATCGGCAGCAGGATGCGGTTGACGATGAAGCCCGGCGCATCATTGGCCTGTACCACGCGCTTGCCGATACGTTCCGCATAGCCGCGCACCGTCTCGACTGTGGCGTCAGAGGTGGCAAGGCCCCGGATCAGCTCGATGAGGCCCATCACCGGCACGGGGTTGAAAAAATGCACCCCGACAAAGCGGCTGGCATCGGGGCTGGCAGCGGCCATACGGGTGATCGGGATTGACGAGGTGTTGCTGGCGAGAATCGCATCAGGCCCCAGCACCTTGCCGACATTCTCAAAGATCGCGCGCTTGATGTCTTCGCGCTCGGTCGCCGCCTCGATGATCAGCCCGGCATCGGCCATCGGCGCATAGTCGCCGACAGGCTTGATCAACGCCAGTGCTGCATCGGCGTCGGCGGCCTCGATCTTGCCCTTTGCGACCGCGCGTGTCAGCTGCCTGTCGATGCCCGCCTTGCCCTTTTCAGCGAGTTCAACCGACACGTCGGACAGGAACACATTATAACCCGCCTGCGCACTGACCTGTGCGATGCCTGCGCCCATTTGCCCGGCACCGATCACTGCTATGCTGTCCATCACTGTCACTTTCTGTTGGCCATTAGATAGGTTATGCGTGCTGCGCATAGCCCATCACCCGACCGCTTGCTAGGAGCGAACGCCCGATGATCACCGCTCTTTTGCTGCTCGCTTCAGCCGCCGCCACACCCGTGCCCGGCGAGGTCAGGACCTTCGGCGACTGGTATGTGGCCTGCGACAACATCTGGGCCTGCGAGGCCGGAACGCTGGCGGATAATGGGGGCGATTTCAAAACGGCGATGGCAGTGCGCATCCGGCGTGGGGGCGGTCCCGATGCACCGTTCAGGATTGGGCTGCACCCCGGCGAGGAGGTCACCGCAGGCCCGGCACGGCTGCAGATCGATGCGCGCCCTGCCTTTGGTGGCACGCCCGACAGCGAGGGCGACACCTGGCTCGACGGGCAACAGGTGCCCGCCATCGCGCGGTTGATCGCCAATGGCAAAAAGGCCGCGCTGATCCTCTCGGATAGCAGCACGCTGCCACTCTCGCTTGCCGGATCATCAGCAGCGCTGCGTTACATGGACGCGGCGCAGCAGCGCGCGGGAACCAGCGGTGCGATTGTCGCCACAGGCAACAAGCTCGACACCGCCGTGCCGCCGCGCGCGCCGAACATTTTTGCGCGCAAGGCCCCCGCCATGGCTGGTCTGCCGGATATGAAAGACTATCCGCAGGTCATCGCCGCCACCGGCTGCGAATATCGCATGGAGGGCGTGGAAGACAGCGTCTTTCCGCTCGACCGGCAGGGCGGCAGGGACATGGCATTGGCGCTGATCGCGTGTGACGCGGGCGCGTATAATGTCGGATCGGTGGTGATGATCGCCGAGCGCCCCACCGGCGACCCGAAGGCAAAATGGACCTTTCGCAACGCGGAGTTCGACAGCGCCACCGGCTGGGGCGGCAAGGATCAGCAGCGGCAGGTGGTCAATGCGGGCTTCACGCCCGAAACCGGCGCATTGTCAGAATTTGCCAAGGGGCGCGGGCTGGGTGATTGCGGCACTGCGAACGTGTTCGCATGGGATGGCAGCCGGTTCCGCCTGAGCGAGATGCACGGCATGGGCGAATGCCGCGGCGTGTGGGAGTGGCCGCGCCTGTGGGTCGCAGAAGTGACGGTGGCTGAATAGCCCGGTCAGGGCGCGGTCTGAAAAGGCTTTGCCTC
>NZ_JBGTFM010000193.1:0-1860 GCF_041747255.1 Blastomonas sp.
ATCAGCGGGAAGACATGGCCGGGCGATTGGATATCATCGGCGTTCGCGCCCTCGGCGCTGGCGACCTGCACGGTGCGCGCACGGTCTGCGGCAGAAATACCGGTCGAGACCCCGCTGCTGGCTTCGATCGAGCGCGCGAACGGCCGCCCGGTCTGGCGCTCCGCCCCCGGATTGATGAGGCTCAAACCCAGCCGTATGGCGCGGTCTTGCGTGATCGCAAGGCAGATCAGCCCGCGGCCGTGGGTGGCCATGAAGTTGATGGCTTCGGGCGTGACGTGGCGCGCGGCAATCATCAAATCAATGTCACCGCCGCGCAGCCGGTCGCCTGACACGACGACGATCCGGCCCGAAGCGATCTCGGCCAGCGCATGATCAAGGTCAGCGCCCGCGCTCATCGCAAGTCCCGTCCGGCGGCAAAGCTGCGCGCGCCCAGCACCACCTGCTTGCCCACCAGTTCAAGCTGTCCGTGGGCGCGTTCATCAAGGCATTCCCCATCGGGCGAAAACAGCCCGCGATAGGTGCGGATGGTCGCGCCCATCGGGGTGGGCCAGCCGCGCAGGGCATGGGTGATCGCGCGCATCGTCAGCAGTGTGCTCATCGAGGCCTGATCACCGAATGCTGTGGCAATCAGGCCAACCGCGCGCCCGTCAAGATAGGGGCGTTCATCGCGGGCGAGGTCTTCAAGGTAATCGAGCGCGTTCTTGACCATGCCTGACACCGTCCCGTGATAACCGGGCGCGGCGATCAGCAGGCCATCGGCCTTGCGCACCGCTTCGATCATTTCCATGCCGCAGGTCGTGTCATGCGCCGGGCCAAGATAGTGCGGCAGTGCGGCGAGATACGCGCCGCCGAACACCTGTACCTCGGCGCCTTCGTCTCCGGCGATCCTGACCGCCAGGCGCAGCGCCTGCTCGGTTGAGCTTCCGGGATTGACCGTGCCGCCAAGGGCCACGATGCTGGTCATGAGGTTGCTGTCCTTTCGGTGATATAGCTGCTGAGCCGTGCGGTTTCATCTGCGCTGAAATGTAGCCCCAGCTTGGTGCGCCGCCACAGCACATCTTCGGCCGTGCGCGCCCATTCGTAATCGATCAGGTAATCCACCTCAGACGCGGTCAGCCCGTGACCGAAATCCTCGCCAAGATCCCCGGAAGCGATTGCATTGCCAAGAAATATCCCGGCGCGCGTGCCATAAAGCCGGATCATCCTTTCGGCCTCGCCATCGGCAAGAAAGCGATAGCGCGCTGCAAGTTCGCGGGCCTTGGCCGGTGCCTCGCGGATGCCGAAATCGCCGCCGGGCAATGGCGCGGAGCCGGTCCAGTCGCCGGCATTGAGCTCCGGGCAGTACGGTGCAAGCTGCTGGATCGCGGCACTGGCCAGCTGGCGATAGGTGGTGATCTTGCCGCCGAACACCGACAGGATCGGTGCATCGCCAGCCCCGCCATCAAGATCAAAGCGGTAACCTCTGGTGGCGGCTTCGGGCTTGCCCGAGCCATCATCGACCAGCGGGCGCACACCCGAATAGGTCCACACCACATCGGCGGGGGTGATGGGGGTGCGGAAATACTCGTTCGCGCCCGCGCACAGATAGGCGATTTCCTCGTCGCTGGCGCGCACGTCATCCAGCCCGGCGGTGTGATCGACATCGGTGGTGCCGATCAGGGTAAAGTCCTGCTCGTAAGGGATGGCGAAAAAGATGCGCCCGTCGGGCAGCTGGAAGAAATAGGCAAAGGCGTGATCGAACAGCTTGCGCACCACGATATGGGACCCGCGCACCAGCCGCATCCGCTGTCTGCTTGGCTCGCCCGCCCGGGCCAGCAGATCGAGCACGCGGGGTCCGGCGGCATTGACGATGCACCGGGC
>NZ_JBGTFM010000194.1:0-3111 GCF_041747255.1 Blastomonas sp.
AACGTCAACTGGGGCTGGCTGATGCGCTATGCCCATGCCAACGGCGCGAGTTTCTTCTTCATCGTGGTCTACATCCACATCTTCCGCGGCCTGTATTTCAGCTCTTACAAGGCACCGCGCGAGATGATCTGGCTGCTCGGCCTGGTTATCTTCCTGCTGATGATGGCGACCGCGTTCATGGGCTATGTTCGTCCCTGGGGCCAGATGAGCTTCTGGGGTGCCAAGGTGATCACCGGCCTGTTCGGCGCGATCCCACTGATCGGCGTGCCGATCCAGGAGTGGCTGCTGGGTGGATTTGCGCCGGATAACGCCGCGCTCAACCGCTTCTTTTCGCTGCACTATCTGCTGCCGTTCGTGATTGCCGGTGTTGTTATCCTGCACATCTGGGCGCTGCACATTCCCGGATCGTCAAACCCGACCGGTGTGGACGTAAAGACCGAATCGGACACTGTGCCGTTCCACCCCTATTATACCTCAAAGGACGGCTTCGGGCTGGGCGTGTTCCTGATCCTGTATTGCTCGGTGCTGTTCTTCGCGCCGAACTTCCTGGGCCATGCGGACAATTATATCCCCGCCAACCCGCTGTCGACGCCAGCGCACATCGTGCCGGAATGGTATTTCTGGCCGTTCTACGCGATCCTGCGCGCCTTCACCTTCGACTTCCTGTTTGTGCCTGCCAAGCTGCTTGGCGTGCTGGCGATGTTTGCATCGATCCTGCTGCTGTTCTTCCTGCCTTGGCTGGATCGTTCACCGGTGCGTTCGGGCAACTATCGTCCTCTGTTCAAGATCTTCTTCTGGGTCCTGATCGTCGATGTACTGATCCTGGGCTATCTTGGCGGGGCGCCGGCTGAAGAGCCTTATGTGATGATGAGCCAACTGGCTTCGGCTTATTATTTCGCGCACTTCCTGATCATCCTGCCGATCATAGCGAAGATCGAAAAGCCAAAGCCGCTGCCGTTCTCGATCACTGAAGCGGTGCTTGGTAAGGACAAGCCTGGCTCTGGCGGGCTCACTGGCGGCCCTGTGCTGCAGCCCGCTGAATAACGCCCGACGCAAAAAGGAAAGCATTCATCATGGTTCGCATTGGTGCATTTTTGGTCGGGGTGTTCTTTACCGGCTGGCTGATCGTTTCGTTCGGCGTAGGCCTTGTCGCCTATGTCAATGAACCGGCACAGGAAACGGCGGAGCACGCCTTCCACCTCAAGCCCAAGCCGCTGTCACTCTCCAGCGATGGCCCGCTCGGCAAGTTTGACCGGCAGCAGTTGCAGCGCGGCTTCCAGGTTTACAAGGAAGTGTGCGCAGCCTGCCATTCGATGCGGCTGGTCTCGTTCCGCAACTTCGCTGAGCTTGGCTATAGCGAAGATGAAGTGAAGGCGATTGCGGCGAACTGGCCGATCCAGACGCCGTCGATTGATCCGGCCACGGGTGAGGCCACCACCCGGCCCTCGCTCGCATCCGACCCCATTCCGATGCCGCATGCCAATGAAACCGCAGCCCGCGCCGCCAATGGCAATGCGCTGCCGCCTGATCTGTCATTGATCACCAAGGCACGCAGCGGCGGTGCACCGTACATCTACTCGCTGCTCACCGGCTATCAGGAACCGCCTGCAGAACTCGCACAGCGCTTCCCGGATTCAATGCCGGGGCCGGGGCTCAACTATAACCCCTATTTTGCCAACCTGAACATCGCCATGGCCAACCCGATCGGCGGTGACGGCATCGTCACTTATGCCGATGGCACCGAGGCAACCCGCGACCAGATGGCGAAGGACGTTTCGGCGTTTCTTGTGTGGACTGCAGAACCCACGCTCGAAAAACGCAATCAGACCGGCTGGGCGGTGCTGATCTTCCTGATCATCGCAACGGGTCTGGCGTTTATGTCGTACAAGAGCATCTGGGCCGGCAAGAAGCACTGATCGCCCACAGGGACGCAAAGCAACTTATGCACGAAACCCTCAACCGGCCCGGGACAGCACAACCGCTGTCCCGGGCCGATTTGCGTGCGCTGGTGCGCACCGTGCCCGATTTCCCCAAGCCGGGAATCCAGTTCCGCGATATCACAACGCTGATCAGCCACGGACAGGGACTGTCATCCGCAATCCGGCATCTGGCCGATCTCGCCGCACCACACGGGCCGCACCTGATTGCCGGCATGGAGGCGCGCGGCTTCATCTTTGGCGCCGGCGTGGCGGCGCATCTGGGCATCGGCTTTGTACCGGTGCGCAAGCCGGGCAAGCTGCCGGTCGCCACCATCGGCGTCGATTATGCGCTTGAATATGGCACCGACCGGCTGGAGATCGATCCGGGCGCCATCACAGATGGGCAGCCGGTGATCGTGGTCGATGACCTGATCGCCACCGGCGGCACCGCCAGCGCAGCGGTTACGCTGCTACGCGCTGCGGGCGCAAACGTCACCCGCGCGCTGTTTGTCATCGACCTGCCTGATCTGGGCGGATCAGCGCGGTTGCAGGCGCAATCGATGAAGGTCGACAGCCTGATGGCGTTTGAGGGCGACTGAAGCGGGGCTGGACGATCAATCGCCGCGCAGCGCCGCCCCCAGCTTCGCCGCCGCCCTGATCACCGCGTCAGAGATCGCTGTCAGATCCTCGTCGGTGAAGCTCTTGTCCTGCGGCTGCAGCGTGACCTCGATTGCCAGCGAAGTCTTGTCCTCGGGCACGCCTGCGCCTGCGAATACGTCAAATGCGCGCGCGTCAATTATGTGCTTCTTGTCCGCGCCCTTGATCGCACGGACGAGGTCACCCGCTGCCAATGACCGGTCCACCAGAAACGCAAAGTCGCGCGTCACCGCCTGCAGCGCGGGCGGCGCATAGGCCTCGCGCATCGCAGCGCCGCGCGCCTTCAACGGGATGCCGTCAAGAAACAGCTCAGCGACCATCACCGGCCCGTGCACCAGCTTGTAGCCAAACGCCCTGGCAGTCGTAGGGTGCAGCGTGCCATAAGCGGCGAGCACATTCTTGGGGCCAAGCCGCAAGGTCGCCGCCTGCCCCGGATGATAGTGATCGCCTGGCCCGGCGGCGTCTGGCGCAAAGTCCATCAGCTTGGCGGCAGGCGCGCCAGCGGCTTCGAGCAGCGCGAGCACCTCGGCTTTCA
>NZ_JBGTFM010000195.1:0-2165 GCF_041747255.1 Blastomonas sp.
TGATGAGTCTGGGCGGCGGGGTCGCGTTTCGCGTCCACGCGCCGGGGCTGCTCGCCATCCGCGCACAGTTTGCCGATGCGATGCACGGCCTGTTGACCACGCAGGATCAGGGCACGCCGCGGCTGCACATCACGGTGCAGAACAAGGTGGAGCCCAAGGTCGCACGCGCATTGCTGGCCGAACTGTCTGCCGGGTTTCAACCGCGCCCGCTGGTCATCGCCGGGCTCGCGTTGCATCGCTATCTAGGGGGGCCGTGGCAGCCGCTTGGCGCGTGGCGGTTTCGCGGCAAGTCGCGCGCAAGCTGACATGTCCCGACAAACACCGGGCCGGGTCAGACGTCCGCCGCAACCACTCTGGGTTTGCGACCCTGCGCGATGACATACCATTCGGAACTGCCCTTGCGGCTGGCCGGGGGCTTGGCGTGCTTGACCGTCTTGAAATGCTGCTTGAGCAGGCCAAGCAGCTCATTGTCGGTCCCGCCCGCCAGTACCTTGGCGACGAACGCGCCGCCTTCGGCCAGATGCTCGACCGCGAACCACGCGGCGGCCTCGACCAGCCCCATGGTGCGCAGGTGATCGGTCTGCTTGTGGCCGACGGTGTTTGCCGCCATGTCGGACAGGATCAGATCGGGCGCGGCGCCCAGCGTCTCGATCAGCGTGGCGGGCGCATCATCGGCCATGAAGTCCATCAGGAATATTGTCACGCCGTCGATCGGATCGACCGGCAGCAGATCGATGCCCACCACTTCGGCCTTGGGCGAGAGGCGGCGGACGAGCTGCGCCCAGCCGCCCGGTGCAATCCCCAGATCGATGACGTGCCGCGCCTTGCGCAACAGCGCGAACTTCTCGTCAAGCTCGATCAGCTTGTAGGCAGCGCGGCTGCGATAGCCATCGGCCTTGGCGCGGCGCACATATGGGTCGTTCAGCTGCCGCTCAAGCCAGCGGTTGGATGATGCGGTGCGACCGCGCGCGGTCTTGACCCGTTGCTTCAGCCCGTCGCCATAGCGACCGGAGCTTTTTTTGGCGCCGGGGCCGGGTGGCTTGCCACCGCCTGCGCCGCTCGACCCTGTGCCGCCGCCTTTGGGGCCGCTGCCCCCGGCGCTCATGCCGATGCCCCGCCAACGCGACCCGTGCCAGCGGAATCCCGGCCCATCAGCGTGCGCAATATCCCTTCGCGGATGCCGCGATCGGCGACACCCAGCCGCTCGGCTGGCCAGATGTCGAGGATCGATTCGAGGATCGCACAGCCCGCCACCACCAGATCGGCGCGTTCCTTGCCGATGCACGGCAGCAGGCGGCGTTCGTCGAGGCTCATTGCCGCGAGCCGCCTGCTGATCGCGCGCATCGATTGCGATGGCACGATCAAACCGTCGATCGCATCGCGGTTATAGCAGGGCAGATCGAGGTGCAGGCTGGCAAGCGTCGTCACCGTGCCGCTGGTGCCGAGCAAGCGCCGGTCGGTCACAGCCATCGCGGGCAATCGCGCCGCGAAATCAGCAAAGCCCTGCCGCACCCGGTCGCGCATCCGCGCATAGGCAGCCAGGCGCTCGTCGGCATTGTAGCTTTCGCTCTCGGTGAGTGTGACCACACCCCAGGGCACGCTTTTCCAGTCGAGAATGTCGGGCGCGGGGCCTGAGCTATCGACCAGCACAAGTTCGGTCGAGCCACCGCCGATGTCGAAGATCAGCGCCGGGCCGTTGCCGGGTTCGAGCAGGATGTGACAGCCCAGCACCGCGAGCCGCGCCTCTTCTTCGGCGGTGATGATATCGAGCACGATGCCGGTTTCGCGGTACACCCGTTCAATGAACGCCGCACCGTTGCTGGCCTTGCGGCAAGCCTCGGTGGCGACAGATCGTGCCAGTGCAACATGGCGGCGGCGCAGCTTGTCGGCGCAGATCGACAGCGCCGCCACTGCACGGTCCATCGCCGCATCGCTTAGCCGTCCGGACTGGCCCAGCCCCTCGCCCAGCCGCACGACGCGAGAAAACGCATCGACCACGAAGAAGCCATCGGCGGTGGGTTTGGCGATCAGCAGGCGGCAGTTGTTGGTGCCAAGGTCAATTGCCGCATAGGCGTGGCGCGCTCGCCCTCGGTTCCCGCCATCCTGATCGGCACGGGCAGGGGCAGGGGCGGGGGCAGGGGCAGGGGCAGCGGCAAGGGCACGCA
>NZ_JBGTFM010000196.1:0-4243 GCF_041747255.1 Blastomonas sp.
GCAGGGATGTTCACCGCGCGCGGTTATAACATCGAGAGCCTGACGGTGGCCGATATCAGCGAGGACCATGCGGTCAGCCGCATCACCATCGTCACCAACAGCCCGCCCGCTGTGATCGACCAGATCAACGCGCAGCTTGAGCGGCTGGTCGCGGTGCACCGCGTTGCCGACCTCACCGAGCTTGGGCCGCATGTCGAGCGCGAGTTGGCGCTGATCAAGGTTGCGGGCACTGGCGACCACCGCATCGAGGCGTTGCGGCTCGCCGACATTTTCCGCGCCCGCCCGGTCGATACCAGCACCGCCAGCTTTGTGTTTGAAATTTCGGGCAGCTCGGACAAGATCAACCAGTTCATTGCGTTGATGCGCGAGGTCGGGCTGGTCGAGGTGGCACGCACCGGGGTCGTCGCGATGACGCGGGGGCCAACGGCGGGGTGAGCTTTACCCTCTCCCTGCAGGGGAGAAGGACAGGCGCGAAGCGGCAGGGAGAGGGGCTGTCAGGCCCTCTCCAACCTCCATTCGGCAGCACGCTGCCAAACTTCGGGACCCTCTCCACTGCAGGGAGAGGACATGAGACAGGGACCAAACAACCTATGCGCGTTTATTATGATGCTGATGCCGATCAGAAGCTGATCGAAAACAAGAAGATCGTCATCGTCGGCTATGGCAGCCAGGGTCATGCCCATGCGCAGAACCTGCGCGACAGCGGCGTCAAAGACGTGGCGATCGCGCTGCGTACCGGCAGCGCCACCGCCAAAAAGGCCGAGGATGCAGGCTTCAAGGTGCTGAGCAATGCCGATGCCGCTGCCTGGGCCGATATTGTCATGATTCTCGCGCCCGATGAGCATCAGGCCGCGATCTATGCCGATGACTATCACGCCAACATGAAGCCCGGTGCGGCGCTGGCCTTCGCGCACGGCCTCAACATCCATTTCGGGCTGATCGAGGCGCGCGAGGACCTCGACGTGATCATGATCGCGCCCAAGGGGCCCGGCCACACCGTGCGAAGCGAATATGTCCGCGGTGGCGGCGTGCCCTGCCTGATCGCGGTCGAGCGCGACGTTTCGGGCAGCGCGCATGACATTGCGCTGGCTTATGCGAGCGGCGTTGGCGGCGGGCGCAGCGGCATCATCGAAACCAACTTCCGCGAAGAGTGCGAGACCGATCTGTTTGGCGAGCAGGCGGTCCTGTGCGGCGGCCTCACCCATCTGATCCAGGCCGGGTTCGAAACGCTGACCGAAGCGGGCTATGCGCCCGAGATGGCCTATTTCGAATGCCTGCACGAGGTCAAGCTGATCGTCGATCTGATGTATGAAGGCGGCATCGCCAACATGCGCTATTCGATCAGCAACACCGCCGAATATGGCGACATAACCACCGGCCCGCGCATCATCACTGCTGAGACCAAGGCTGAGATGAAGCGCGTGCTCGCCGACATCCAGCAAGGCCGGTTCGTCAAGAACTTCGTGCTCGACAACCGCGCTGGACAGCCCGAGCTCAAGGCCGCACGCAAGCTCGCCGCCGCGCACCCGATCGAAAAGACCGGTGCCCAGCTGCGCGCGATGATGCCGTGGATCGGCGCCAACAAGCTGGTCGACAAAGACAAGAACTGACGCTGCACGTCTCCCCTCCTGCATGCGGGAGGGGAGATACCGAAACGCACCCTTTCCATTTTGACCTTTGCATGGCGGCAGGAGCTTCCCTAGTCTGGCGTCTCCCGACCGACCAAACAGGAGGCTTGCTCATGCGCCACATCAAGAAAATCGCCACCATTGCCGCAATTGCGATTTCCGCGCCACTGATCGCTCAGCAGGCCATGCAGGTCCCCGGCAAGGCCGATCCAGCCCGCGTCACGGCCGGAACGTATGTCGCAGATTCTGGCCATTCGCTGATCGGCTGGGAGGTTAACCACTTCGGTTTCAACGATTATTACGGCCTGTTCGGCGATGTCGCAGGCACGTTGACGATCGACCCCGCCAATCTTGCGGCCGCAAAGGTCGATGTCACCATTCCGGTCAGCAAGGTCACCACCGCAAGCGCGGGCCTCACCAGCCACCTGCTGCGCGCGGGCAAGGATGGCGGCAAACCCGACTTTTTCGGCCCAGCCCCCGCCGATGCGCGCTTCGTATCGACCAAGGTGGTTCCCAAGGGCATGACCGCGATGATCACCGGTAATCTGACACTCAACGGCGTCACCAAAGAGGTGACATTGGAAGCCGAATTCACCGGTGCGGGCGCGAACCCGTTCAACAAAAAGGAAACCATCGGCTTTGAGGCTGAAACCGAAATTAAGCGCAGTGATTTTGGAATTGCATATGGTTTGCCAGTGATCGGCGACGAGGTCGAACTCGACATTTCGGTCGCCTTCGAAAAGCAGTAATGGAATTGGCTCTCCCCGGTTGCGCGCCGGGGAGGGTTTTTGCTATTTCCACCATCCGATCAGAACACACTTTAAGGGCACCCTGCTCGATAAGGAGCGTTTTTTGTTGCGTCCTAGCGGCCATTCGCGCAATAACAATGCCCTATGACCGGATCGGCACTTCTTGCAGCGCTTCGACTTACACGCCCTTAGGCGTGACCGGATTTGTGTGCGTTTGGCATGCACTCTCGCCTAAGGGCACCCATCCCGATACAGCCATTATCCTGAATATGGGGCGCAACCAGCCATGCCGATGCTCACCGATCCTTCGCAAAAGTACCAGCGCTTCCCGCGCGTCGATCTGCCGAACCGCACATGGCCCGATGCGGTGACCACCGCGCCGCCGCGCTGGCTGTCCACCGATATGCGCGATGGCAACCAAGCGCTGATCGACCCGATGGACGGCGCGAAAAAGCAGCGCTTCTTTGATTTGCTGGTCAAAATTGGCCTTAAGGAAATCGAGGTCGGTTTTCCGTCTGCGGGCGATACTGAATACAGCTTCATTCGCGGTCTCGTCGATGGCAACAAAATCCCTGACGATGTCACCGTGCAGGTGCTCACCCAGGCACGTCGCGACCTGATCGAGCGCAGCTTCGAGAGCCTCGCGGGTGTCCACCGCGCGATTGTCCACCTCTACAACGCCGTCTCGCCTGCATGGCGCGAGGTCGTGTTCGGGCTCGACCGCGCTGGGGTCAAGGCAATCGCGGTCGAAGGCGCGAATATCCTCAAGGAACAGGCGGCGAAACATCCTGAGACCGATTGGCATTTCGAATACTCGCCAGAAACCTTCTCGACCGCCGAACTGGATTTCAGCCTTGAGGTCTGCGAGGCGGTGATGGCGGTGTTGCAGCCGACGCCTGACAAGCCCCTGATCCTCAACTTGCCCGCCACGGTGGAAGCCTCCAGCCCCAATATCTATGCCGATCAGATCGAATGGATGTGTCGCCACATCAGCCGGCGCGATTGTGTCGTCATCAGCCTGCACCCGCACAATGATCGCGGATCGGGCATCGCGGCGGCGGAGCTTGGCCTGATGGCGGGCGCGGACCGCATTGAGGGCTGCCTGTTCGGCAATGGCGAGCGCACCGGTAACGTCGATCTGGTGGCACTCGGGCTGAACATGTACACGCAGGGCCTGCACCCTGGGCTCGACTTTTCGGATATGGATGAGATCGTCAAGACGGTCGAATATTGCAACCAGCTCAAGGTGCCTGAGCGCCATCCTTATGCGGGCGAGCTGGTGTTCACCGCGTTTTCGGGCAGCCATCAGGACGCAATCAAAAAGGGCTTTGCCGCGCAGGAACGGCGCAACGACCGTCTGTGGCAGGTGCCCTATCTGCCGCTCGACCCCGCCGACATCGGGCGCTCCTATGAAGCGGTGATTCGCGTCAATTCGCAGTCGGGCAAGGGCGGCGTCGCCTGGGTGCTTGAGCAGGATCAGGGACTGAAGCTGCCCAAAAGGTTGCAGGCCGATTTCAGCAAATCGGTGCAGGCGCTTGCAGACGCGACCAGCCGTGAATTGTCGTCGGCTGACATCTGGCAGGCATTCCAGGACCGTTACCGGCTTGATGGTGCGGGCAAATACCAGCTGGTCGATTATGAGGAGCGCAAATCGGGCAACGACCGGCTGTTCGTTGGGCGGATCATTGCAGGCGACACCGAAATTCCGGTGAGCGGCCGCGGCAACGGGCTGATCTCGGGTGTGGTCGATGCGCTGTCGAGTGCGCTGGGCATCGCCATCGACATCGCCGACTACCGCGAACACGCGATTGGCGCAGGCTCAAAGGCACGCGCCGCAGCCTATGTCGAATGCGCCATCGATGGCCG
>NZ_JBGTFM010000197.1:0-4635 GCF_041747255.1 Blastomonas sp.
CGCTGCTGTCGCTGTTCGGGAGTCAACATCGCATCGCGCTCCTGACGCATTTGCTGACGCGCGTCGCGCTGGGCATTGTCGGGTTGGCCGATCTGGCCCTGGCGGCGCTGCTCCATCCGGTCGAGGCGCTCCTGACGATCCTGCGGCGTCAACCCGCCAAGCCGCTCACGCTGCTGCTGACGGTTGCCTTGACGGACATCCTGCCGGTCCTCGCGCCGTTCCTGACGCCAGTCGCGCCGGTCATCAAGCGTCTCACGGCGGTTCTGCTGGCGGGCATCCTGCCGCTGATCGCGCCGGATATCCTGGCGCTGATCACGGCGGAAATCCTGCCGCTGAGCACGCCGAGCCTGTTGGTGTTGCCAGCGCTGCTGCGCCCAATATTGACGGTGCCGGTTCTGCATCGCAAAACGGCGGCCGCCGGGGCGGTCATAGATAAAGGTGCCGAAACCGGGATAATAATAATTGTCCCAATAGCCACCGCCAAAGCCGATCTGGCCAAAGCCATAGCCGGTATCGCAGCCATACCAGGAATCATAAGCGGAGAACTGGTCGCAGTACGGATCAAAGCCTCCAGCATAGCCCGACCCAGCACCGACCCCATAAGACACGCCGCCATAGCCGCCGTAGTCAGAATAGGCGCATGCCGAGAGCGACAGCGCCCCAACGGCCAGCGCCGCGATCCGCGTAACGGCGGGCATGAAGGCAAAACGGGAGGCAGAAACTCGGGTCATGGCAATTCCTAATATGGTCACACTTGGGGAGGATGGTGCGCCTGAAGGACGGAGGACGTCTCCGATTGATTCGTTCATAAAGAACGCCAGTTGAATTAACGATGAATGATATCTTGGCAAGAAGCGGATTGCTAACACTGATGTAAGTTGCTATTTAAGCGAGCAGTTAATTCAATCACAGGATGACACACATGGCCACCGCCCCCTTGCCGAGCATGGACATGTTCCCTGATCACACCATCCAGCGCGATTCCGGCAACCCGCACTGGACGCGGATGCCTGCTTCGCACGCGCTTGATCACATTCCCGGCGACGACGGCCTGCCGGTCATCGGTGTGACGCTCAAGATGCTCGCCGATCCTGAAAAGTTCGGGCGCGGGATGATCGCCAAACACGGGATGGTTTACCGCACCCATGCCTTTGGTCGCAGGCAGGTCGCGCTGTTTGGCGCCGACGCCAATGAACTGGTGCTGTTTGATCGCGACAAGGTGTTTTCATCCGAACAGGGCTGGGGTCCGGTGCTCAACCTGCTGTTTCCGCGCGGGCTGATGCTGATGGATTTCGACCATCACCGCGCTGATCGCCGTGCGCTTTCGATCGCCTTCAAGCCCGGCCCGATGCGCCATTATGCCGAAAAGCTGAACGAAGGCATTGCCGCGCGCGTGCCCAGCTGGTCGAACCGCGATTTGCTGTTCTACCCCGAAATCAAGAAGCTGACGCTCGATCTCGCCGCGACATCCTTTCTCGGCATCCCTTTCGGGCCCGAGGCAGACCGGATCAACACCGCGTTCGTCGACATGGTGCAGGCGTCCATCGGCGTAGTCCGCCGCCCGCTGCCGTTCACCAAAATGGGACGCGGCGTCGCGGGGCGCAAATTCCTGGTCGATTATTTCATGCCCGAGGTGAAGGCGCGGCGCGAGCAGCAGGGGCCGGACATGTTCAGCCAGTTCTGCCGCGCCACCCGCGACGATGGCAGTCTGCTGAGCCCCGAAGAAATCGTCGATCACATGAACTTCCTGATGATGGCGGCGCACGATACGATCACCTCGTCGGCCACTTCGCTGATCTGGCTGCTTGGCAAAAACCCCGAGTGGCAGGACCGGTTGCGGGAGGAATTGCTGGGCGAGGCCGGGCCTGGGGAGATGTTGCCTTATGATTCGCTCGCCAATCTTGAGCTGACCGAAATGGCCTTCAAGGAGGCGCTGCGGCTGATCCCGCCTGTGCCATCGACCCCGCGCCGGGCGCTCAAGGACTTTGAGTTTGGCGGCTATCGCATCCCGGCGGGGACGCCGGTCGCGATCAGCTCATCCTACACCCACAAGCAGGAGGAGCACTGGCCCGATCCGCTGCGCTTCGATCCGCTGCGATTTACCCCCGAGGCAACCCGCAACCGGCACAAATATGCCTGGGTGCCGTTTGGCGGCGGCGCGCATATGTGCCTGGGGCTGCACTTTGCCTATATGCAGATCAAGGTGCTGATGCACCATGTGCTGACCCAGCATCGCATCGTCATCGCGCCGGGCTATGAGCCCAGGTGGCAGGCATGGCCCATCCCGCAGCCCAAAGACGGCCTGCAGGTGCGCTTTGAACGGCTGTGATGGTGCGTTCACCCGCTCTTGCCTGAAAATGGGTTCCACAACCCCCGCATCGGCGCTAGTTGCCGCTCCTGATTAACTTAGGGAGACGCCCCGATGCCGCAACTCGTCCTCATCCGCCACGGCCAGTCGCAATGGAACCTTGAAAACCGGTTCACCGGCTGGTGGGATGTGGATGTAACCGAAAAGGGCGTCGAGGAAGCGCGCGCCGCCGGGCGAATGATGCGCGACAAGGGACTCGATTTTGACCTGTGCTTCACCTCGCTGCAAAGCCGCGCGATCAAGACGCTCAATCTGGCGCTTGAGGAAATGGGGCGGCTGTGGCTGCCGGTGGAAAAGAACTGGCAGCTCAATGAGCGTCATTATGGCGGGCTGACCGGGCTCGACAAAGCCGAGACTGCAGCCAAGCATGGCGACGAGCAGGTCCACATCTGGCGGCGCAGTTTCGACATTCCGCCGCCACCGCTTGAGGCGGGATCGCCCTTCGATCTGTCACAAGACCGGCGTTATGATGGCATCGCCATCCCCGCCGCCGAAAGCCTGAAAGACACAATCGCGCGGGTTTTGCCATATTGGAATGCCCGGATCGCACCCGAACTGAAAGCGGGCAAGCGCGTGCTCATTTCCGCGCACGGCAATTCGTTGCGCGCCTTGGTGAAGCATTTGTCGGGCATCGCTGATGATGCGATCACCAGCCTCGAAATCCCCACCGGCCAGCCGATTGTCTATCAGCTTGACGACAATCTGGCCGAGGTTGAGCGCTATTATCTGAGCGAGCGCTAAGCCTAAGCGAGCGCGGGGCGCTCAAGCCCGCGCGGTGCGCCGCCCGGGCTTGGCGCGATACATTGCCCGGTCAGCGTGCTCCAGCACCTTGGCGGCCTGATCCCCCGGGTGGATGAAGGCATGACCAAAGCTTGCCGAAAGGCAAGGCTCGTCGCCGCCAAAGCCGGGTCGGCAGGCGGCAATTGCGGTGCGGAGATCGCTGATCTTGGTCAGAATATCGGCTTCGCTGATCGCGCCGAGCAGCACCGCGAATTCATCCCCGCCGATGCGGGCCACGACATCGGTCGTGCGCACGTTGGCCAGCAACACGTCGGCAATGGCGCGCAAAGCCTCATCGCCTGCGGCATGGCCATAGCTGTCGTTGATCAGCTTGAGGTCATCGACATCGACGAACAGCAGCGCGGCGCGGCTGTCATAGCGTTCGCAATGGGCGATGCACACCGCCACCGCTTTTTCAAAGTGACGCCGGTTAAACAACGGGGTCAAGGTGTCGCGGCAAATCTCTTCTTCCAGCGTGGTGATTCGCGCCAGCAACCGAGCGTTTTGCGCGCGCAAATCAACGCACAAATCTGCGAGTTCGCCATAGGACAAACCCTTTTCAGCGGCGGGTGATGCCACCGCCTGCACGATTGAGACATTGTTCATCTTCATTGGACATCAATCTTACAACACATTTCATGACAAAAGTGTTTAGCATTTATGGCGCAGCGCAGCATGATCAAAATTAGTTTAGCCCATTTAATCTGTGCAAAATCGGGACCTAAGCCGGAGATGTTCCTTGCTGGCGGCGCGGAAATATTTTCCCCGCCATGGCGATTGCCGGGGCCAGACTTTGCCCTTAAGACCCGTACGCCAAGTCCTCATGCGGAGTGCAATAAACGTGGCCGAGCCAGCCCCGAAGCCTGATCCGGCCCCGGTCGCTATTGTTATGGGCAGCCAGTCTGACTGGGATACGATGGCCGGGGCGGCAGCGATCCTCGATACCTTGGGTGTCGCACACGATTGCCGCATCGTTTCTGCGCACCGCACCCCCGACCGGCTGATCAGTTTTGCCAAGGGCGCGGTCGATGCGGGGTTCAAGGTGATCATTGCAGGCGCAGGCGGCGCGGCGCATCTGCCCGGCATGGTCGCGAGCATGACCCGGCTGCCGGTGCTGGGCGTGCCGGTATCCAGCAAGGCGTTGAGCGGGCTCGACAGCCTGCTCTCGATTGTGCAGATGCCCGGCGGCATTCCGGTTGGCACGCTGGCGATTGGCCCGGCCGGCGCAAAGAATGCAGGCCTGCTCGCCGCGTCGATCCTTGCGACGCATGACCCGGCGCTCGCGCGGAGGCTTGACGACTGGCGCGCCGCACAAAGCGCAGCGGTGGGCGACAGACCCGTATGAGCAGTGCAGGCGTAAAGCTAATCGCACCGGACATGATTGCACCGGGGAGCACCATCGGCATCATGGGCGGAGGCCAGCTGGGCCGAATGCTGAGCCTTGCCGCGGCGCAGCTGGGCTATCGCTGCCATATTTTCACGCCCGA
>NZ_JBGTFM010000198.1:0-4858 GCF_041747255.1 Blastomonas sp.
GCTGACTGCTGGCACCGCCATGGCCCAGCCCGCGCCCGGCATGGCACGTGGCATGGCCGCGATTGATACCAATGGTGATGGCATCATCACCGAAGACGAGGTCCGCGCCCACGCCCGCGCGCGCTTTGCCAAGATGGATGCCAATGGCGACGGCAAGCTCGACAAGGCCGACCGTGAAGCACGGCAGGCCGCGAATTTCGCCAAAATGGATACGGACGGCAGCGGTGAAGTGAGCCAGGCAGAAATGCAGGCTGCACGCGAAGCGCGTCAAGCCAAACGCGCCGAGCGGCTGGCCAAATGGGGCCAGCAGGCCAACGTTGGTGAAGCGGGTGCCAAGCGTGGCAAATGGGGCGGCAAGCGTGGCGGCGGCATGCGGATGATGCGCATGGCCATGATGCGTGCTGACACCAACAAAGACGGTGCGATCAGCCTCGCTGAATTCGAGGCAGCCGCGGTCGAGCGCTTCAGGCGCATCGACACCAACGGCGATGGCCAGGTGACCCAGGCCGAGCGTGAAGCCGCCCGCGAGACGATGAAGCAGCGCTGGCAGGAACGTCGCGGCGGAAACGCTGGCTGATCCTGACTGAACGGCAACCCGCCAATCGACCGGCCCGGCATGCGCTTACACCCTGGCGTATGACGGGCCGGTTGCCTTTGTTTGAGCGAACCGGCACAGCCATCTGACTGATGACCCATGACTGACTCCGCCCATATCCTGCTCGTCGATGACGAACCCTCGCTGCGCGAGCCGCTGGCCGAATATCTTGTCGGCCAGGGCTTTGCCGTGACCGAGGCGGGCGATGCGGCCAAGGCGCGCAGCCTGATGCGCGACCAACGGTTTTCGATCATCCTGCTCGATATCATGATGCCCGGTGAGGATGGCCTGAGCCTGTGTCGCCATGTCGCAGCGCAGGGTGACACCCCGGTCATCCTGATCACCGCCAAGGGCGAGGCGATGGACCGAATCATCGGGCTGGAAATCGGTGCGGATGACTATGTCGTCAAACCGTTCAACCCGCGTGAGCTGGTCGCGCGCATCAAGACCGTGCTGCGCCGTTCGTCGCGCGCGCCAAACGAGGTCGATGACAACATTCAGGGCTATGCCTTTGATGGCTGGACGCTGGACATCGTCAAGCGGCGGCTGACCGATCCCGATGGCGCGCTCGTCCCCATTTCCACCGCCGAGTTCAAGCTGCTGCAGGTGTTTGCCGAACATGCCGGGCATGTGCTCAACCGCGACCAGCTGCTCGATCTTGCGCATGGCCGCGAGGCACATCTGTTCGACCGCGCCATCGACAACCAGATCAGCCGCCTGCGCAAAAAGGTCGAAGTTGACAACCGCAGCCCCAAGTTGCTCAAGACCGTGTGGGGCGGTGGTTACACGCTAGCCGCCAAGGTGCGGCGGCTTGATGGGCCGGATACCCAATGAAGACTGGCAGGCAATGGCTGTGGCCATCCAGCCTGTCGGGGCGGCTGATTGCGACCATCGCGCTGGCGTTGCTGATCGGCCAGTTGATCAACGCCGTGCTGCTCGTGCGCATCCAGCATGCCCAGGCGCAGGACCGGGTGGCGGCAGAGGCCGCGCTTCGGATCATCGCGGCAACCGAACGGCTTGAGGAGGGGCGCCCCTTGCGTGCTCGTTCATTCGACCGGATGAGGCGTTCGCCCGGCGTTCGCCTGCGCCGCACCGATCTGCTGCCCGCCAATCCGGTGACCGCCGCGATGGAACAGCTGCCTGCGGTAGCGGAGCGTTTGGAATCTATCCTGCCCAGCTATGGTGTGGAGTATCGGCAGCTCGTCGCCGGGATGACCGATGCCCCGCCGCGCCCGCGCCGTCTGGCGAGGATGGCGGCTGACATCGGCGGGCGCGATGCCAGACAGGTCAGGGGCCTCGCGATCGTTGCGGTGCAGCGTCCCGATGGCCAGTGGCTCACGGTGCGCGTGCCCGTGCCTGAAAACTCCAGCCGCATTGGAGCCACCATCATCGCGCAGACGGTGCTGCTTTATCTGGTGATGATGATCCCGCTGGTGTGGCTCACCCGGCGCATTGCGCGATCAATGGGTGCGCTGCGCGAGGGCGTCGCGCGGTTCGAGGCGACGCAGGAACCGCAGCCGATCACGCCCAGCGGGCCCAGCGATCTGGCTGACCTGACCCGGTCATTCAACGCGATGAGCGCGCGGATCGCGACGATGCTGAACGAAAAGGATGTGATGCTTGGCGCAATCGGCCACGATCTCAAGACGCCGCTCGCGGCTTTGCGGGTGCGGGTGGAATCGGTGCCTGACGAGCGCCAGCGCGCGCGCATGGCCGACAGCATCGACGACATTACCCACACCCTCGACGACATCCTGTCGCTCGCCCGCATCGGCCGCACCGGCGAGCCGCTTGAGCCGGTCAATCTGGGCGCGCTGGTCGAGATGATCGCCGAGGAGTTTGTCGATCTTGGCCATGAGGTGACCGTCGCCGATGCGCCGCGCCTTGTTATCCCGTTGCAGCTGACGTGGATTCGCCGCGCACTGCGCAATGTCATCGGTAACGCCGTCCGCTACGGCGCGCGGGCGCGGGTGAGCATCGCGCGGGGTGCCGACAGCGTCAGCATTGTTGTTGAAGATGACGGACCCGGCATCGCCGCTGGCGATATCGAACGCATGTTCGAACCGTTTACCCGGCTTGAGCCATCGCGCAACATGGCGACCGGCGGCACCGGGCTGGGCCTGACGCTGGCCCGCGCCGCACTGCGCCAGCATGGCGGTTCGCTGACATTGGCCAATCGCCAGAACGGTGACGGGACGATGGCTGGGCTGACCGCGACGCTCACGCTGCCGGTGGGCTGATGGTTTTTCCCTCCCGCTTGCGGGAGGGGATCAACAGTGCGCCCCTCTTTCCTGTTTACACGCGTAGTCGAATCGATTACAGGCGTGGTCAGTAAATCTTTGAGAGACAGGCTGCGCCATGGGACCCGAACGTATCAGCGATGCAGAGCACGCCGTGATGGAGGTGCTGTGGCAGCAATCGCCGCTGACCGCCGCCGATGTCGCGGCGCAGCTTGATGGCGCGCGCGACTGGTCGCTGCAGACCATCAAGACCCTGCTGTCGCGGCTCACCAACAAGGGTGCGGTGGCTTATGATCAGGATGGCCGCCGTTATCTCTATCGCCCCATTCTGGCGCGCGAGGATTATGTCGACGATGAATCGCAGCGGTTGGTCGATCGGTTGTTTGGCGGACGCGCCGCGCCGCTTATCGCGCATCTGGCCGAACGGCAGGCATTCAGCGCGGAGGATCTCGCGGAAATCGAGCGGCTGATCGAGGAGTTGAAGTCATGATCGGGGAATGGCTTTCAGGATTTGCGCATGGCGTTGCGGGCGAGTGGCTCGTCGACACCCTGGTTGCAACGTCGGTGCTGATGCTCGTCGTGCTGGTGCTGCGGCGCCCGGTGGCGCGGTATTTCGGCGCAGAGATCGCCTATCTGCTGTGGGCCGTGCCGCTTGCGCGGTTGTTCATGCCGCCGTTGACCCAAACTGTCGAAATGCCGGCGAGCGCGCCTGCTGCTGACACCGCTGCCACGACGAACGCGTGGGGTCGTTTGGCTGTACCCTCGGACGCTGTGCCAGAACCAGGCTTTGCTCAAGCACTCATGGTCGATACCGACTGGTTCGCGCTGATCGTCACCATCTGGCTGTGCGGTGCGGCGATTTTTCTGATCACGCAATTGGGCGCCTACTTGCAAAACCGCCGCGAACTGCTTGACGACGCCGTGCCGGTCGCGCGGATCGGTAATATCCGGGTGATCGAAATCGCAGGAATTTCTGGTCCGTTCGCCTTTGGTCTATGGCGCCAATATATTGCGCTGCCAATGGATTTCCAGCGTCAGTATGACCCCATCGAGCGCGATCTGGCGCTGGCGCATGAGCGCGCCCACCACCGCGCGGGTGACTTGTGGGCGAACTTCGCCGCATTGGCGATGCTGTCACTGCACTGGTTCAACCCGGTGGCGTGGATGGCGTGGCGCGCGTTCCGCTTCGACCAGGAGGCGGCGTGCGATGCCCGGGTGCTGCGCCAGCGCAGCGCGCATGAACGCACCGCCTATGCCCGCGCCATCACCAAATCGGCGACGGGCCATACCTTGGCCTTTGCCAGCCCATTGAACCCCAAGGACAAGATCGTGGAGCGACTGAAGATCATGAAGCAGAAGGACACATCCGCGCGCCGCAAATGGTTGGGCGGCGCGATGATCAGCACCGGCCTGGTCACGGCAATGGCGATGACTGCGACGGTCAGCTATGCGGTGCAGCCGGTGCTGTCGCCTGAGATTCCCGAAGCGCCACCTGCGCCTGAAGCCCCACTTGTGCCTGAAGCGCCGGATGCACCAGAAGCGCCAGACAGCCCGGTGGTGGATGGCGATGTTGAGGTCTACAAGCTCAAGCGCGGCGAGGGCAAAACCCGCGTTCTGGTGATCGATCGCGCTTCTGATTGGGCGGATGCGGAGAGCACCGATGCGCAAACGCTTCGAGTGCCGCGGCGGTTCGTCATGCGCACCGGATCACCGGGGGACCAGACCATCGAGCTTGGTGAGAACCACGCGCTGCGCATCGAGACCCAGGACTGCAAGGGCAAGGCCAAGTCGGATGCGTTCATGACGCACACCGAGACGAAGGATGGGGCCGTCACCCGCACCAAGGTCGTCACCTGCGGCCAGATTATGCCTGATGAGGCCGAGATCGCGGCGCACTTGTCAAAGGGTATGGAAGAAGCACGCAAGGGCATGGCGCTCGCCAGGGTTGAATTGCGCCGTGCACCGGGGCTGGGCCCACGCGAACGCGCCGAAGCGCTGCGCGAGCTGGACGAGGGCCTGCGCG
>NZ_JBGTFM010000199.1:0-1956 GCF_041747255.1 Blastomonas sp.
TCGGCAGCATCACCAAGGCCGGGCATGGCTATCTGCGTCAGATGCTGATCGTCGGCGCGATGGCGGTGGTCCGCTATGCCGAACGTAACGGCACCAAACGACCATGGCTGGTCCAGCTCCTCAATCGGCGCAAGGCGAAGGTCGCGGCGGTTGCCCTGGCGAACAAGAATGCGCGCATGATCTGGGCAATGATGGTCAGCGGAGAGCGCTACCGCGAGCCGCAGGCCGCGTAACGGACACGGCACGCTCGAGCGTGCCTGAGAGGTTGGAAAGGGCGGAAAAGAGCTGATGCACCAAGCCGGTTGAAACCGCCGGATCGGGAAAACCCAGAACGACCCAGGCACTTCGAGTGCGAGCAATTGATCGGGACCCGGTTCGCGCGAATGGCATCATGGCCAGCGGCAGATAAAGCCGCATAAACAGGCCGGACACATGCCCGCACCAACCAGCACAGCAAAGCTCGATCTTGCCCCTTGCCAACGGAGGGCCGTTCTCTAATCGCGCCTCCTTTGTCAAGACAGCTTCTTCGTCGCTTTCCGGGTCATGGTTCTCTTCGCGGTCGGCAGATACCGCCGCAACATCTGGTCCGGTTGGAAAAGCGCGAGCGCTGCAAGGTCCACAACGGGCTGACGTCACAGGACGTGCCCATGGCCCCTATCGCGCAGTCACCCGCACCTCGCCCGAGGCGACAAGTACATCCGCTTATTCGGATGATCTGATAAACTATTGCGCGGCAACCTCGGGATCCCAGCGGAACGGTTCGCCCGATCGCCAGATGCTGTGCAGGATCACCGATAGCTTACGTGCGAGTGCTATACGTGCTTTGCCTGGCCCGGAGCGCTCGGCGATCGCCAGCGCCCAATCCTTCAAGTGCAGCGATCGCTTGACCCGGTACAAGATCACGACCGCTGCCTCGTACATGAGCGTTCGCGCCAAGGCATCGCCGCAGCCGGAGATGCGCCCGCTTCGATCGATCTCTCCCGACTGGTATCGCCGCGGCGTCAGACCGAGGTGAGCACCGACAGCTCGAGAGCGCGAAAACCGCCCCGGGTCCTCAATCGTGCTGACGAATGCAAGAGCCGACAGAGCCCCGATGCCAGGAACGGTCATCAGCAATCGACAGGTCGAATCTGCCTTTACGCGGCGTTGGATGGCGACATCAAAGCCTGAGATCTGCTCCCGCATATGCCTCCAGGAGACTAATAGCGGATGCACTATCGCCGCTACTTCAGGCGTGTCTGCTATGGATGCCTCAACGCGTCGATCGAACCGCATACCTCGTGCACTTCCGGGCAAGATGCCGAAGGTCTTCAGAACACCACGTATCATATTGGAAAGCCGCGTTCGCATGCCGACCAGTTGAGCTCTGGCGCCAAGGAGCGATCGCGCCTGATGAGCCTCGAGCGACTTGACGTGCACCGCCCGGTACCAGCCCGTTCGCACCACCTGCGCCAAGCCTTCTGCGTCGTTATGGTCCGCCTTGTTCAATCGCATCTGCAGCGCTGACTTCACCCGGCGCGCATCAAGGCACTCGACCTGTAGGCCTGAAGCTCGCAGGCCATGCACGAGCCAAGGCGTCATTGCGCCAGTCTCAACGCCAATCTTTGCATCCAGCGTGCTTCGAAATTAGCACAGAAATCTTCTCAGGATGCGTCGGGCAATCGCCTCTCCAGATGCGCCTGCCTTCGGCATTAACCACGCATATCGCGGTCGTCTTTTGCGAAACGTCCAATCCTACAGAATGCGGCATCGAATCCTCCAATGTTGCTCACCACCGGGCAAAAGCGCCCAGATCGCAACACTATCGATAATCCAACTCGGTGCCGCGATTACCCGAGGTCCACACATGGGTCGAAAGCTGACACCAGGCTCGTCGAGGCTTCTCAGCCGTGCGCGGCGATGAATTCCTCGACCACGGGCGCGATAGTCTCGCGCCAGCGGCTGCCGTTGAAGATA
>NZ_JBGTFM010000200.1:0-1955 GCF_041747255.1 Blastomonas sp.
GTTGCGCGTGCTTCGGGATCTTCGTCGATGCCTCGGCGCAGCGCCGTATACACATACGCACGGCACAACCCAGGCCAGGCCACCACCAGATGCAAACCGCCAGCTATCATCGCTCAGGCTGGGGAAGATTCATCCAGCCCCGGTATTGGCCGGTGGCCGCCACCGCTAAGACCACAAATAATACCCATCGGAACCATCGCCAAAAACGCAGGCCCCAGTCGACGTTGACGGCGTGTTTCAGTTCCTCTTGGGTCAGGCGCATCAGGCCGTCATTTCGAATTATGAGAGCGTGGTTCTCTTGTTTCAGATACGGTCGAGCTTTTACTGATTGCAACCCATTGAATCATCGCGCCTGCAAGGAGTAAGGAACTACTGAGACTGCACACCGGTCGAGGAGGGGCCCATGCGGACGCACAAGATCAACACTTTGGTGTGCTATGCCCTCGCCTTTTTGTCTGGGATATTGCTCAGCATGAGCTATTCCGTTCATCCCTTCTGGTGGGCGGCGTGGCTCGCTCCGGGACCGGTTCTCTTTGCCACCCTCCAAGCGCCCGCCGTTCATCGCCGCTTTTTGACCTTGCTGACCGGTGCGGTCGGGGGGATCGGCAGCCTACCCTATCATCTCGAACTCACAGGGTGGCTTGCTACGAGCATAATCCTCATGCTCGTTGCACTTGCTTGGTCTAGCGCGGTTCGGCTCGCAGCAGCTTTCGCGGACAGGCGACAAATTCATCTCGCTCTTCTTGCCATTCCTGTCACTTGGGCGGCGATCGATACGCTGCTGATCCATATTTCTCCCCACGGCAGCGCGGGGAGTATAGCCTACAGTCAGATGGACGCGCTCCCCATCCTCCAGGTTGCAAGCCTTGGCGGCACTCCTGCGATCACCTTTGTCGTGCTGCTCGGGGGAAGCTTGCTTGGCTTGCTCGCTTCACGAAGTAATGACTGGGACGGGCGCCATATCATCACGTCCAGTGCCTTCGCGTTCCTCGTGATCAGCACGACGCTTGTGTTCGGTATGATCCGGCTTGGACAGGCCGATCTTGTGCCAGGGGCGAGGGTTGCTCTGATTGCGACAGACGGGATCGAACAGCGACCCAGCAGCTGGGACGCCTTCTGGCAGATTTACGGCCCGCAGATCACCCAGGTTACCAAACCGGAAGCTATTGTGGTTCTTCCCGAAGCTATCGTGCGACTGCCGGAAAATGCCGCTGAGGACGCTGCACAGGCGCTTGCCTCCCACAGCTTACGGACCCGATCAACGATCGTCGTCGGCATAATGGTAGACGGTTCGGATGGACTGACAAATCGAGCCCTCGTCGCCAGACCGGAAGGAACATATCACTGGTATCTGAAGCAGCATTTGATCCCAGGTATCGAATCCAGTGTTACTTCGGGTGCTCAACCTCTGAGCCTTCCAGCCGCATCAGGAGGGATCGGTGTTGCGATCTGCAAAGATATGCATTTCCCGACGCTGGGCCGCGAATACGCGCAACGCGGGGCAAGACTTATGTTGGTCCCGGCCTATGATTTTGAGGTTGATGACTGGCTGACGGCACGCATGACGGCCTTGCGTGGCGTTGAGAGCGGAATGTCGATTGCTCGCGCCGCGCGCGGTGGCATTAGCTTTGTCAGCGACCGCTATGGCCAGATCACAGCCGAACGACGAAGCGATACCGAAATGGGCGTCCTCGTTGCGAGCATTCCCCTCGATCGTGGTAGCAGGACGGTCTATTCATCGCTCGGCGACGCATTCGGGTGGATGTGTGTGGTTGCTTGGGCAGGGTTGCTGGCATTACGCACTGGCGTGTTTCGAAAACTATTGGGTCGCAGCAACTCTTGAGGCTGGCCTCGGATTGCACAGGTCGGTGTTCGCCGAGTATTGCCGCTAAGCCGCCATTCCGTTTCCCACCCATAGTCGGACGCCATGTCCCGATGCAAAATCTGTCAGAAGC
>NZ_JBGTFM010000201.1:0-1899 GCF_041747255.1 Blastomonas sp.
GCCGGTAACGCTTCGTATCCTCTCCCCTGAAGGGGTGAGGATAAAGTTGCGGGAGACAGGCGTTCGCGTCGGTTGCTTGACCGCTTAATTTGAGGGGGATGGCATTCGCTGCCCCCGACAGAATGAAGGAGTGCCATGTCATGGCAAAAAAGATTGAAGGCTATATCAAACTGCAGGTGCCCGCGGGCTCTGCCAATCCCTCCCCGCCGATCGGCCCGGCTCTGGGCCAGCGCGGTGTCAACATCATGGAATTCTGCAAGCAGTTTAACGCTGCGACGCAGGAAGTTGAAAAAGGCACGCCGCTGCCGACCGTGATCACCGTGTTTGGTGACCGCAGCTTCACCTTTGTCACCAAGACGCCGCCTGCCAGCTATCTGATCAAAAAGGCTGCCGGCCTCAAGAGCGGCTCCAAGCTGCCCGGCAAGGACAGCGCGGGCACGATCAAGCGTTCGCAGCTGGCGGAAATCGCGCAGGTGAAGTTCGCTGATCTCAACGCCAACGACATTGAGGCAGCAACAAAGATTATCGAAGGCTCGGCAACGTCGATGGGCCTTGAAGTGGTGGAGGGCTAAGATCATGGCAAAAGTGACCAAGAAGTCCAAGGCGCTCGCCGCCAAGCTTGACGCTGAAAAGCTGTATGGCGTTGATGAAGCGATCAAGACCATCAAGGAACTGGCGACATCCAAATTTGACGAAACCATCGAGGTTGCGCTGAACCTGGGCGTCGATCCGCGTCATGCCGATCAGATGGTGCGCGGCGTCGTGTCGCTGCCTTCGGGCACCGGCAAGGACGTGCGTGTCGCCGTGTTCGCGCGCGGCGACAAGGCCGAAGCGGCTCTCGCTGCTGGCGCCGAACGTGCAGGTGCTGAAGACCTGATGGAAGAGATGCAGAACGGCAAGATCGATTATGATCGTGTCATCGCCACGCCCGATATGATGGGTGTGGTCGGGCGTCTGGGTAAATTGCTCGGCCCCAAGGGCCTGATGCCCAACCCCAAGCTGGGCACCGTGACCCCGAACGTCGCCGAAGCGGTCAAGGCCGCCAAGGGCGGTCAGGTCGAGTTCCGCGTCGAAAAGGCCGGGATCATCCATTCGCGCATCGGCAAGGCGAGCTTTTCGGACGAGGCGCTGCGCGCCAACTTCGACGCGTTCGTCGAAGCCATCGTGCGCGCCAAGCCCTCGGGCTCAAAGGGCAAGTATCTGCAGAAGATTTCGGTCAGTTCGTCAATGGGCCCCGGCCTCAAGGTCGATCTGTCTGAGGTCCACGCGGGCTGAATGTCATAGAATGATGCTAGCATGAGGGGGGTCGGAGGCAACTCCGGCCCCCTTTTTGGTGTACGGCCCTTTATGCCACGCCACTCCCGGAGCCCGATATGACCTTCGATCTGCATGTTTCGCTTGTTTACGACGTCAATCAGGCGACCGACATCCTGTTGCAGATCGAGGCCGCACCGACGCCTGAACAGACGATCATGCACACCTCGCTGCTCGCACCGGATTGCGAGCATTTCGTGCGGATCGCCTCGCACGACCAGATCGGCGAGCGCATCTGGCTGCGCAAGGCGGGACGGTTTGAGATCGAATATCGCGCGAATGTTGCGATCCGGCGGTTCGTGACCGACATCGCCACCCTGCCGCAAATCGCGCTGCACCGGCTGCCGGGCGAGACGGTGCAGTATCTGCTTGATTCGCATTATTGCCCTGCCACCAAGTTTCAAAGCTTCACCGACTCAGAGTTTGGCGCGCTGCAGGGCGGTGCGCGGATTGCGGCGATGCGCGACTGGATCCACGAACATTTCAGCTATCAGCCGGGCAGCAGCGACGGATCGACCACCGCGCTCGACACCTTCGTCACGCGGCAGGGCGTGTGCCGCGATTTTGCGCACATGATGGTGGTGC
>NZ_JBGTFM010000202.1:0-1818 GCF_041747255.1 Blastomonas sp.
GCGGATCAAGGGCGAGCCGGGCAGCGGCAACGCAGGGCTCGGGCTGTTCGTGGTCGCCGCCGATGCCAGCGGCCTCACCCGCACCCCCTATCGACTGCGCGACGACCATTGGGTGGCAGATATCGCCATGGACAATGTCAGCGCCGATGCACTGCTGCTGGGGCCGGGCGAGGCCGCACCGGCGCTTGAGGCGGTGATCGACAAGGCGCGGCTGTTGCTGGCGGCAGAGGGCACCGGCATCATGCGCCGCCTGTGCCTCGCCACTCAGCAGTACACCACCGAACGCAAGCAATTCGGCGTGCCGCTTGCATCGTTTCAGGTGCTGCAGCACCGCATGGTCGACATGACGATTGCCTTCGATCAGGCGCGGTCTTTGGTGTACGAGGCGGTGACCCACGATCTTGCGGGCGACACTGCCGAGATGACCCGCGCCGCGCGCGCCGCCTATCGCGCGGTCTGCGATGACGGGGTCGAGGTCGGCAAGGCCGCGATCCAACTGCACGGCGGCATGGGCATGTCAGAAGACCTGCCGCTGGGCCGCGCGCTGCGCCGCCTGCTCGCGATCCGTCAGGCGTTTCCGCTATAGCGCCGGTGTCGCCTGAGGCGCGGGCCGGCTGAGCATCAGCGCAGACCGCTTGCAGCTGGCGACCAGCACATCATGCTGGTTGTAGCCGCGATGTTCAAACACGACGATGCCCTGGCCGGGTCGTGATTTGCTGGGGCGGATCGAGATCACCTCGCTCTCCACCCTAACGGTATCACCGTGAAACAGCGGCTTGGGAAAGCGCACCTCGTCCCAGCCCAGATTCGCGACAGTTGTGCCAAGCGTCGTATCGCCCACCGACACGCCAACAATCAGCCCCAGGGTAAAGCAGCTGTTGACGACGCGGGTGCCGAACTCACTGTTTTCCTTGCAGTACTGCTCGTCGAGATGCAGCGCCGCCGGGTTGTGGGTCATCGCTGAAAACAGCAGATTGTCGGTTTCTGTCACCGTCCGGCGGATCGCGTGTTGAAAGGTTTGGCCGATGGTGAATTCTTCGAAATACAGGCCGGGCATGGCAGGTCCTTCAGGTTTTGGGTGACTTTAGCGAAACGGCAGCAGCAGCGACCAGCCCAGCCGCGCAGGCTCTGGCCCCGGATAATCGGTGAGACCAATCTGCATGCTGCCATGGCCGCCCGATGGCCGGGCGCGATAGGTACCGAGCAGCCGGTCCCAGACCGACAGGCAAAAGCCGAAGTTGCGGTCGTGCTCGCTGCGCGCGGTGCTGTGGTGGACGCGGTGCATGTCGGGGGTGACGATGATCAGGCGCAGCACTGCATCGAGCGCCATCGGCAGGCGGATGTTGCTATGGTTGAACATCGGCAGCACCGACAGCAGCATCTCAAATACTATCAAAGCCCAGAGCGGCACCCCCAGCGCCAGCGCAACGCCAAGCTTGAACAGCATCGACAGGCCGATCTCGACCGGGTGAAAGCGCAGCGCGGTGGTCATGTCGAAATCATGGTCAGCATGGTGCACCCGGTGCAGCCGCCACAAGAGCGGCACGCGGTGCGAAAGCCAATGCTGCGCCCAGACGGCCAGATCGAGCGCAAGGATGGCGATCACCCCCTGCGCCCACAGCGGCAGCCCGGTCATCGGCAACAGCCCGAACTCGGGCGACGCGCTGTAGCCGGTCACCGCGCCAAACAGCGCGATGAACACCAGGGCCTGAATGCCGCGTTCGAGCGGTAGGTTGATCAGCACAAAGCCCAGATGCGTGCGCCAGCGCGCGAGCAGCGGCACCCGGTGCGCGCGGCGCGGCCACAGCGCTTCGGCGA
>NZ_JBGTFM010000203.1:0-1736 GCF_041747255.1 Blastomonas sp.
GGCATCGGCAGGCACGGTGCCGGTGATCGCGACGCTGGCGCCCGGGCTGGTGCCCCAGCTGACCATCGGTGCGATGGCGGCTGCGTCGAGCGCGATCTCGGCATCGAAATGCGCATCGGCATCGGATTTCAGCGCGCGCCATGCCACGACGGCTGCGTCCCAGTCTGCCCCCTGCGGCGCATAGCGGCGGCCCTTCAGCCAGTCGAAGGTCACATCATCGGGAGCGATCAATCCGGCGAAGGCCGAAAATTCGGTGGCCATGTTGCACAGCGTCATGCGCGCTTCCATGTCGAGCGCGGTCACCGCGTCACCTGCAAATTCAATGACATGGCCGCTGCCGCCGCCCGCGCCATGCGCAGCGATCAGCGCAAGGATCACGTCTTTGGCGGTGACGCCCGGCTGAAGCCCGCCCTTAAAAGTCACGCGCATCGTTTTGGGCCGGGTCAGCCGCAGGGTGCCGGTGGCGAGCGCATGCTCGGCCTCTGATGATCCGATGCCCCAGGCAAGCGCGCCCAGTGCGCCTTGGGTGCAGGTGTGGCTGTCGGGCGCGATCAGCGTCAGGCCGGGCAGCACGATGCCAAGCTCGGGGCTGACGACGTGCATGATGCCCTGATCGGGATCGCTGACATCGAACAGGGTAATGCCCGCAGCCTGCGCTGCAGCGCGGGTCTCGGTGATGAACGCCTGTCCGCCGGGCATCAGCGTCGCATCGGTCCGGCCGGGGCGGGTGTCAACGATATGGTCCATCATCGCGAACGCGCGCGCCGGATCGGCGATTGGCCGCCGCGTATCGCGCAACGCATTGAGCGCCCCCGCGCCGGTGCGCTCGTGCAGCAGCACCCGGTCGATGGCGATCAGGTCCGCGCCGCCGGGCAACGGCGCGACGATGTGCGTGTTCCAGATGCGATCAAAGAGGGTGGTCACTGAACTCCCTCCCCCTTGATGGGGGAGGGTTGCGCAGACTTGGCGAGCGGAGCGAGCTTAGTCGAAGCTGGATGAGGCTGATTGCGCCACGCCAGCGTTGCCGCGCCGCCGCACACCCTCATCCAACTGCGCCTAGTCGGCAAAGCCGACAAGGCTGCGTATCCTTCTCCCATCGAGGGAGAAGGTGTAGTCAATTGTCCTTCAACCCGCACTGGCCGCCATGTCCGCCTCGACCGCGCGCCAGTCCTTGCTGACGAGCGTTTCCTGAATTGCAGTGCGGGTTTCAAGCAAGCCATTCCTGATCCAGTGCCATGTGCGGCAACGCGACTGGCCGTCATCCGAAATCTGGATCATCTCATACAGATAAAGCGAAGGGTCGCCCTTCCGCTGCCAGTAGAGCATCACGGTGCGGTTGTATTGATCGAGCCCCACCTCGGCGGCCCAACCGACGATCAGGTCGTTGTCCCACCAAACCCGTTTGTCGCGATACTCCGCCGGAAATTCGCGGACCTCGGTGCGGCCATCGGGCCAGGTGTAATGGTTGGTCTGGTGATATGGGTGCGTGCCATCATCGGGAAAGCGGCAGAACAGGCGGCTCTTGTGCTCGTCAATCTGCTCGCCCGCCGCGTTATAATAGGTATAGACGCCATCCCACACGCCCTCGTGGCGCGCCAGGATCGGCATGTCCTCACGTATCCCCATCTCGTTTACTCCTCTCGATTGTGAAGCGCAGTGCAAACGGCGCGGGCTGCGCGTGCGCGGATCAGGGCGCGATGTTCGCGCGCCAGCCGCTCGGGCGCAAGCGCTGCCGG
>NZ_JBGTFM010000204.1:0-4955 GCF_041747255.1 Blastomonas sp.
GATCAGCCGCGCGCCCATCGCGATAACGTTGGCGTTGTTATGCTGGCGCGAGAGGCTGGCGGCGAGATGATCCGATACCAGAGCGCAGCGGCACGCCGGGTTGCGGTTGACCGCAATCGAGATGCCAATGCCCGATCCGCACAGCGCAACGCCAAATTCGGCATGTCCTGCGGCGATATGGTTTGCGAGCTTGAAGCCGTAATCGGGGTAATCGACGCTGTCGGCGCTGTCCGGCCCCAGATCGACAATCTTATGGCCCTGTTCGGTCAGCCACTGGGCAAGCTCAGCCTTCAGACCAACGGCAGCGTGGTCCGATGCAAGGGCAATGCTGCGGGGCGAGGGCTTCATGATGGCGCGCGATCCTGCTGAACTGGGGCATGCGGGAGAGTCATCCCCAGCGATGCGCTGTATCTAGGCCAGCACCGGGTGAGATACCACCAGTGATTGTGTGTGCCGCGACAGTTTTGTGATGATGGCTCGGAGAATGGCGGGGCACCATGTTTCCGCCAAGTCGCCGCGTCTGCTGTATTATGGGCGCGCCCACTTCGCCTCTCCCTTGATGGGAGAGGCAGCGAGCCTTGGCAGCTTGCTGCCTAGGCGCAGCGGTGAGGGTGTTGGTGCGTCCAGGCACAGCCTAGCAATCCGGAGGGATCACCCCCACCCAACCCTCCCCCATCAAGGGGGGGGCAATAGCGCAGATTCAAAACAGCCCCGGCACCTCGCGCTGTGCGACGCTCGGGTTTGGCGCGCTGATAAGTTCGCGGTCCGTTGCGATCATCCCGCGCTGCGACTGACCAGCGACATTGCCCGTTGGTGTGCTGGCGGAAATTGGTGTGCAGCTTCGTCCTGCAAGGAAATCGAGCGCGCCGCGGACTGAAGCTTCCTGCGGATCGCCCAGTGGTCGGGTCAGGTCATCAGGTGCCCGGCAGGTGACGCCAAGCGTGCTCGCGAGGCCGTTGAAATAATTCCCCTCCCCGCGCGCATTGACGGTGGTGAAGGCGACGACGCGCACCCGGTCATCGCATGCGCTACGGTCGAGCGCGATCTGTCCAACCGGCTTGCCAAAGGTGTTCGCGCCGACCAGCGCAAGGTTGTTGTTATAATAAGGTGCGAGGCCGTTGATCACCAATTCGCTGGCCGATGCGGTGGCGCCGGTGCCGATAAACGCAATTTTCACCGGGCTCACCGATTCGCCGCGTGGCATGAAAAACCCGTCCTCGTTGAGCGATGACTTGGATGGCCGATAGCGATAGCCCGAATAAAAATCGGTCGTCCTCCGGTTGCCGCCGAGCAAGTCGCCGAGCAACTCTGCAGTCGAAACCAGCCCGCCGCCATTGTAACGGAAATCGATGATGAATTCGGTGATCCCCGCTGCACGGAACGAGCGGAAGGCGTCGGTCAGTGGCGCGTTGGCGGACGAAATGAAGGTGCGCAGGTTGAGATAGCCGATCTGGCGACCGCCATCCTGAATGATCCGCGCACCATAGCGGCTTGAGACGGCGGGCAGGTCGAATTCGGTCTTGGTCACGCTCACTTCGCTCGCCACGCCGCCCCGGCTGACGCGCAGCACGCGCGTCACGCCCGGGTCGCTTGGCCCCAATGCGTTGCTGACGCCCGCCGAACCTTCGCTGGCGATGATATCGCTGACGTTGCGCAAGTTGGCGCTGCTGGTGCCGATGGCGAGAATTTCGTCGCCCCGGTCAATTCCGGCGGCGAGCGCGGGTGCGCCTTCAAAGCTCTCGGCGATCAGCACGCGGCGGGCATTGGTATCAGTCGATAGGCGAATGCCAAACCCGGCGTTCGATCCGCTGGTGAAAAACGCGCTTTCCTCGGCAATCGAGGTGATGAAAGTGAAGAACCGGTCCTTGCCTTGCGAGCGGGCGGTGGCCGTGAGCGCATCGATATAGGCCTGCACGCTGGTGAAGTTCGCCGGGTTGGCGCTGGTCACAAGCAGTTCGGGGAACAGATACCATTCATCGAGCACATCGCGGGCAAAGGTCTGCCGACTGGCGAGCGAGCAGGTTGCGCTGGGGGCAGGGCTTGGCGCGGGCGCTGTTGCTGTGGGCGCAGCCGCAGTCGGCGAGGGGCTGGGAGACCCGCCACCGCCACCTCCTCCACACGCAGTGAGCAGCAGCGAGGCACTGGCCATCAGGCCGACGAGATGACGCATATTACAATTCCAAAAATCAGTCACTCGCCCCCGAGAATCTTGACTCTATCCGCAACCGACGGTTCACGCGACAGGTTTCTGCACAGCGCGTTCCGAAAGCACCGCATTTTCGGCTCGGATGCGGATGGTGAGGATGATTGCGTTGAGGAGGCTCCACACCAATGCAACCCAAAACAGTCCGAACATCAACGGAATCACGATGATCTCAAGGCTGACCACCCAGTAATTGGGGTGGCGGACCAGCCGGTAGGGGCCTTTGGTGATACGCGGAAATTCGGGCGAGGAGATGATCCGCGTCGTCCAATAGGGACCAAGCGTCGCCAACACCCACAGACGCGCCAGTTGCAGCACAACGAACGCGGCAACAAACACGCCGATCATCGGCTGGTCAGGGGCAACGCTCGCCCACAGCACAATGATAAACGCGGTGTGGATGGCGACCATCGCCGGATAATGCCGCCGCCCGTGCTCTACCGCGCCGCGCGCCAGCAGCCTTGCCGTGTTGCGCCGCGCGTAGGCCAGTTCGCCAAGCCGCTGCAACGTCAGGAAACCAAGGATCGCCCAGGCGGCAGGCCAGCCGGGTGCCCAGTAGATCAACGCGATTGCGGGCAACATTGTCATTGACCCGGCCTGCTCATCGGTGGATCACTCCCATTGCGCCGGTGAAGCCCGGCCCCAGCGCGGTGAGCAGCAATGGCCCGCTGCGCCCTTGCGCCAGTATTCGTTCCAGCACGAAATGCACGGTGGGTGAAGACATGTTGCCATAATCGGCCAGCACCGCGCGGGTTTCTGTCAGGCCGAGGGGCAGGTGGTCAAAATAGCTCTCCAGCGCATCGACCACCTTGCGGCCGCCGGGGTGGCAAGCCGGCTCGGCGAGATCGCCTTTGGTCATGCCATTGTGCGCCAGAAAGCCATCGACCACCGGGGCAAATTCATCGCGCACAAACGCCGGGATATCACGCGACAGCACCAGGCCCAGCCCGATGTTGTCGATGTCCCAGCCCATCATCGCGCGGGTGTTGGGCCATGTATGCTGTGCGAACGCGCCCAGCGCCGGGCCGTCGCCGCCACCTCCACCGCCCAGCACGATGGCGCTCGCACCGTCGGCAAACAGGGTGGAGGCAATGATCGCTTTCTTGGTGAGATCACCAAAGCGAAATGCGAGCGAACACAGTTCGAGTGTCAACAGCAGCACATTGCGCGATGGCTGTGCCCGCACCAGATCGCCCGCCACCTGCAATCCCAGCACGCCGCCCGCGCAGCCATAGCCGAACAGCGGCAGCACCAGCACATCATTGCGAAAACCCATTCCGGCGAGCATCTGGCTAGGGATCGAGGGCGTGGCGATGCCGGTGGACGACACGCACACAATGGCATCGATGTTGCCCGCTTCTAACCCCGCGCGCGCCAGAGCATCGCCAGCGACCCGCTCCAAAAGGCTCTGGCCAACATCGAGATAGACCAGGTTGCGCTGACCAAAATCGGCAGGCTGCAGATAAGCTTGCGGCGGCTGGGCGATATGGCGACAGTCTACCCCGGTCGTATCGTAAATGGCGGCGATGCGCGGTGGCAGCCCACCCGGCAGCGCGCTCGCCATATGATCGCGCACAGCATGCTGCGTGACGCTGAAAGGCGGCACAGCGGTTGCCATCGACAGGATGCGGGGGTTCATATCTGTGAGGTGTGCATTGCAGCATGGCTTGGCAAGCAAATTGAGTGCATCGCGACATGCGGCTTGGCAAGCGCGCGCCAAATCTGCTTAAGGCGCGGCAAAGCAATTCTTGTGATGGTAGGGGCAACGAGGGCACTTGCCAGCATCCGCTGCGCCCGCCACATCACGCGCCAGCAACCAACGAAAGCCATTTACATGAGCACCATCGTCAAGACCCGCATGTTGATCCTCGGCTCCGGCCCGGCGGGGCTTTCCGCCGCGATCTATGGCGCGCGCGCGGGCCTCAAGCCGATCGTCGTGCAGGGTCTGCAGCCCGGCGGACAGCTGACCATCACCACCGATGTCGAGAATTACCCCGGCTTTCGGGATGTCGTGCAGGGTCCGTGGCTGATGGAGGAAATGCAGGCGCAGGCCGAGCATGTCGGCACGACGATGATCTACGACACCATCGTCTCGGTCGACCTGTCGCGCCGCCCGTTCCGACTGACCGGTGATGGCGGTACGGTCTATGAGGCAGAGGCTTTGGTGATCGCCACCGGGGCGCAGGCCAAATGGCTGGGCGCGCCGGGTGAGCAGGAACTGGGCGGCAAGGGCGTTTCAGCCTGCGCGACCTGCGATGGCTTTTTCTATCGCGGCAAGAAGGTCGCGGTCATCGGCGGCGGCAATACTGCGGTGGAGGAAGCGCTGTATCTCACCAACCACAGCGACGATGTGACGCTGATCCACCGCCGTGATTCGCTGCGTGCAGAGAAAATCCTGCAGGACCGGCTGTTCGCCAACCCCAAGATCAGCGTGCTGTGGAACAAATCGGTAGAGAGGTTCGTCGGCGGCGGGCAGCCGCACGGCCTCGTCGGGATCGACCTCAAAGACACGGTGACCGGCGAAACGTCGCATCTGGCGGTCGATGGCGGTTTCGTGGCCATCGGCCACGCGCCTGCGACCGAGCTGTTCAAAGGCCACCTGCCACTCGATCGCGACGGTTACATCGAGGTCACCCCCGGCACGCCCCATACAGTGATCCCCGGCGTGTTCGCGTGCGGCGATGTGATGGACAAGGTCTACCGGCAGGCGGTGACGGCCGCGGGCACCGGCTGCATGGCGGCGCTGGATGTC
>NZ_JBGTFM010000205.1:0-24257 GCF_041747255.1 Blastomonas sp.
ACCCGATGAATGCAATAGCCGAGGCGTCGTGGCTCCACGATCGGGCCGCGCGGCTTGCCGGTCCGGCGTTCTCAGCCACGCAACTGGCGGCTCACCTGCGCCAGGCGATGGGAGACTGTCTTGAGCGCTGAGCAAATCATCCGGGTCGCGGCGCGCGGCGATGGGGTCACAGCGTCGGGCCGTCATGTCGCGGGCGCAGCGCCTGGTGATCATGTCGATGCTGGCGGCGTCATCACCCCCGGCCCCGACCACGCGCCGCCTGCCTGTCCGCATTTCGGGCGCTGCGGCGGATGCAGCCTCCAGCATCTGAGCGAACGCGCCCTCTCGGATTTCGTTCGAGATCGGGTGACCGGGCCGCTCGCCGCCAAGGATATCGTCGTGGGCGATGTGCGCCCGGTCCACCTCTCGCCTCCGCACAGCCGTCGCCGAGCCAGCCTGCGCTACACAAAGCAAAAGGGCGCAGTGACTGTGGGCTTTGCCGGCCAGGGCAGCCACACGCTCGTCGATATCCGCGCGTGTGCAATTGTGACGCCACGATTGCATGACGTCATGATGGCGGCGCGAGGATTTGTCGCAAAGTGGCCCAAACCCAAGCTTTCCGGCCAGATCGAACTCGCTGAGATCGATCAGGGCATCGACATGCTGATCACCGGCATCGCGCCCGGAAGCATGGCCGAGCACGAACTGCTCAGCGGATTTGCCAAAGACACCGGGCTGGCGCGGCTGTCGATTGATCAGGGCTATGGCCCCGAAACCCAGGCCGAGCCTGCGCCGGTCACGGTCAGCTTTGGCGATGTGCCGGTGCGCTTTCCGCACGGCAGCTTCCTGCAAGCGACGCGCGACGGCGAGGCAGCACTGGTCGCGGCGGCGCGCGAGGCGCTGGCCGGAAGCCGTGTCATTGCCGACTTGTTCGCCGGGCTTGGCAGCTTTGCGCTGCAACTGGCCGAGGATGGACGCAAGATCTACGCGGCCGAGGCTGCGCGTGATCCGGTGCTGGCGCTCAAACAGGCGGCCAACGCGCGCCAGTTGCCGTTGTTCACCGAACATCGCGACCTGTTCCGCAACCCGCTGCGTCCCGAGGAGCTGAACCGGTTTGATGGCATCGTGCTTGATCCGCCGCGCGCAGGGGCGGAGGAGCAGGTGCGCACGCTGGCGGCATCAACCGTGCCGCGTGTCTCCTATGTCAGCTGCAACCCCGCGACCTTCGCGCGTGATGCGCGTATCCTGTGCGATTCGGGCTATCGCCTGCAGACCTTGTGGCCGGTGGGACAGTTTCGTTGGTCAACGCATGTCGAGCTTGCCAGCCTGTTCGTGCGTTAGTCGCGATCGCCCCAAACAACGCCGTTTTTCGGGCGGGTGTCGATACGCAGTTCGAACACGTCCGGGCGGGCGTAATGGCCATCGCTGTCAAGCGCGGCGAGCGCACCGCCAATCTGCGCAAGGTCAAGATCAGCCACCAGCAGCGCAGCCTCATCGCCAGCCTGCGCCAGCAGCGATGCATCGGGGGCGATGATCATGCTGCCGCCGAACTGCAGCTGACCATCGGGCATCGCCTCAATCAGCTCGCGCGCCGCCTGCCGGGATGACGAACCGACCCGGCAGCGATCGAGCCCGGCCAAAACATCGGCACGGTGCTGGATGGTGCCTGCGGCGAGCACAAAGCAGCGCCCTTCGAAAGCATAATGGCGCGACGCGATGGCATAGGTCTCGCGCACCGTCGGCCATGCCGCAACGTGAACGCTTTCGCCCTGGTTGTGCATTGCGGCGCGCGCCAGCGGCATCCAGTGTTCCCAGCAGATCAGGCTGCCGACCGGCCCGAAGGCTTCGGAGGCGTGGGTTTTCAGGGTGGACCCATCACCGCGCGCCCAGATCAGCCGCTCGCCATGCGTCGGCACCAGTTTGCGGTGGATCAGCGGCGGCAGGCCGGGGCGAAATAGCAACTGGCAGTTGTAAAGGCTCGATCGCACCCGCTCGTGCGCACCGACGCTGACCAGCGCGCCGCTGCGATCGACCAAATCCTGTACCGGGCCCAGCCGATCGTCGCCGACGACCAGCGCCTCGTCTAGCAGGATGGCGTGCAGCGCACGGTTGCCGGGATGATCCCACAGCGCCGCGCCGGGAGCTTCATCGAGCCATAAGGGATAGCCGCCAAGAAAGCTCTCGCCAAAGGCGACAATCTGCGCGCCGTGATCGAGAGCGGCGGTAATGTGCGCGGTCAGCGCGGCAATGCCCTCGCCAATCGCCAGTGGCAGTGGCGCCGCCTGCACGATTGCGGCGCGAACCGTGGTCTGCCTAGCCATTCAGGTGCAAGTCGAAGACGGGGATGGCTGCATGGAATATCAGCACGATCAGGCACAGACTCGACAGCACAAACAATCCGAAGCGCACCGCAACCCGGTTGACCAGCGCCTGGACCAGCGAATGTGCAATGCGCAGGCCAACATAGGCCCACGCGACAATCACGTTCATGCCATCGCCATGGCCGATGAAGGCGAGCACGATGCACACAACATAAAATAAGGTCGGTTCGGCCAGCAAATGATTGTAGTTATGAGATTTCCACTGGATTTCAGCGGGCAGGACGGCGTCAAGGTCCTTGCCGGTGCCGCCCACGAGATTGACAACGTCGATCTTGGCCCGCCGCATCGCGGGAATGCGCGTCACATACATCCACAGCCACATGACCATGGTCCAGGCGAGCAGGATGACAAGCGGCTGCAGGATGGGGCTGATCATCGATGTGGTCTTCTCAGAGCGTTGCGATCAGCGCGCGGACCGCCAGCACAATCAGACACAGGGTCGATGCCATGAACAGCAGGAAGCGGGTCTGAACCTTGTTGACCGTCGACTGCCAGATGCTGTGGACGATACGGATCAGCACATAGGCCCAAGCGAGCGCGACATTGATCATGTCACTGCCCGTGCCCGCGACCGCAATGATCGCGATGGTCGCATAAAAGATGGTCGGCTGCTCCATCAGATGCGCATAATTGTGCGATTTCCAGGCGGCGGGCGGCGGCAGCGCCGGGTCAAGATCGCTGCCGCGACCGCCCACTGCCTTCGAGATATCGAGGCCCATCTTTTTAGCAGCAGGCAAGCGCTCCGATGCCATCCAGAACAGCATGACAATCGACCAGATCACCAGCACCGCGGCTGGCGTCAATACATTCACAGACATCGGCAGGTCCCTCTGGCAATAGAGAGAAAAGAACCTGCGTCAGCCAGAATAGATTGTCAATCGCAACGTATTTTGATCAGCGGTTGATGCTAACCACATTATCGGCGCGCCAGTGCGGGCGGGCCTCACCGGTATACATGCTCTGCATTGGCTCATCACCGACGGTATAGTGCACGCTGTCACCAAAGCCGTTGAAGCCGGTACGCATCGCGGCGCCATAGGCCCCGATCATGCCGATTTCGATATAATCACCGGCCTTGATATCGACGGGAAGCGGGAAGGGTCCTTCCATGAAATCGATATCGTCGCAGGTCGGCCCGAAAAAGCTAAAATCGTGCATCGTGCTGCTGCGCGTCTCGCCCAGGTAGCGCACCGGAAAGCGCCAGCCGACATGCGCTGCGTCAAACAACGCACCATATGCGCCATCGTTGATATAGAGTACGTCACCGCGGCGGCGGTCTACCCGCACAATGATGGAGTTGTACTCCGCGCACAGCGCCCGGCCCGGCTCACACCACAGTTCAGCTGAGTAGCTGATCGGCAGGCTTTCGAAGGTCCGCTCAATAATTGCGAAATAGTCTTCCAGCGGCGGGGGCTGCATGCCCGGATAGGCCGAAGGGAAGCCGCCGCCGACATCGATGACGTCCACGGTCACAGCCGCATCGACAATCGCTGCGCGCACCCGATCCAGCGCTTGCACATAGGCGTGCGGGCTCATCGCCTGGCTGCCGACGTGGAAGCAGATGCCGAGGCTGTCGGCAGCCTGGCGGGTCGCCATCAGCAATTCGCGCGCATCGGTCAGCTCTGCGCCGAACTTTGACGCAAGGCTGAGTTCCGAATGCTCGGAAGAAACGCGCAGACGAACACACAGTGTCAAGTCATCGGGCGCGCCAGTGGCGGTGACGATCTTGTCAAGCTCCTCCATCGCATCAAGCGAGAACACCCGCACACCGTGTGTTTGGTAGGCCTCGGCAATCGCTTCGGGCGTTTTGACCGGATGCATGAAGCACAGCGTTGCATCCGGCAGTGTTTCGGCAACCAGACGCACCTCGGCAATCGAGGCGACATCGAAATGAGTGATCCCGGCCGCCCACAGCACGCGCAGCAGGTCAGGCGAAGGATTCGCCTTGACCGCGTAGAGCGATTTGCCGGGAAAACTGTCAACGAAGAACTTCGCCGCGCGCATCGCCGCTTGCGGTCGGTCCAGCGTTACCGGTTGGGCCGGTTTCAGAGCTGCAATCAGCTCCAGCGCATCAAGGAAAGTGTGCAACTCAAGGGACCCCCAAAAAACAGAAAAAACACAAGGCTGCCTTGCGGTTATTGGAAGTCCCCCTGGGGCAGCGGACCGCGTAGATAGGGGGGGGGCGGTTTGATGTAAAGCGGAAAATGTTTCATCCGCAATCAACCCAGCCGATCGCGAAAGGTTTCATACCCAAAGCTGCGCAAACATTGCAGGCTGTCGTCTGCACTGTTCCACAGCCAGATAGAAGGCAGCGGCACACCGTTGAATGTATTGGTTTTGACCATCGAGTAATGCGCTTGATCAAGGAACGCGAATCGCTGCCCCGGCTCCATCGGCACCGGCAGGCGATAATCGCCGATGATGTCACCCGCGAGACACGACGGTCCGCCGAGCCGGATCAACGGTGCATCGGACCGTTCGTCGAGCATCGCAGGACGATAGGGCGCCTCAATCACATCGGGCATATGGCAGGTTGCCGATATGTCGGTGATCCCGACCGGCATGCCATTGTCGAATACGTCGAGCAGTTCGCCAATGAGAATGCCAGCATCGAGTGCGACCGCTTCGCCGGGTTCGAGGTAGATGTCGCACCCGGTGCGCGCCTTAACGGTTTTCAAAAATTCAACCAATTCATCGCGCTGGTAATCAGCGCGCGTGATATGGTGACCACCACCAAAATTAAGCCATTTCAACTGGTTGAAATAGGGTTCTAGCAACGGTTCAAGCTTTGCCCAGATGGTTTGCAGCGGTACCAGATCCTGCTCGCACAGCGAATGGAAGTGGATGCCCGAGACGCCCTCAAGATGTTCAGCGCGCAACTGGTCGACCGGAAAGCCCAGGCGGCTGTGCGGCTGGCTGGGGTCGTATTTCGGGGTTTCGCCGAGTGGGAGCGCAGGATTGATGCGCAGGCCGATGTCGAACTGCTCCCCGGCGGCGCGTGCGTCATCGATCAGCGACACGAATCGCGCGATCTGGCCGGGGCTATTGAAGATGACATGGTCGGACAAGCGCAAGATTTCTTGCAAGTCCTCCGCCTTATATCCCGCGCAATAGGTGGCGACCTCGCCAGCATAGTGGCCGGACCCCAGCCGCGCCTCCCACAGGCCCGAAGAGCAGGTGCCGTCGAGATACTCGCCCACAACATCAGCCAGCCGCCAGAACGAAAACGCCTTCAATGCGGCCAGCATCTTGATGCCCGCCCGGTCGCGCACATCGGCCAGCACAGCCAGATTGCGCCGCACCGCCGCCTCATCGACCACGAACGCAGGCGAGGGGACGCGGGTGAGATCGAAATGCCGGAACGCACCGGGATCGCCAGCCTTGGTTTCCATGTCTTTTTTCTACCAAATCACTGATGTTGCGAGATATTCTCTGATGATCGATCTAACGCCACAACCGCCACCTTCAATTCTGAAGCGATAAATGCCATTTTGGACTACGAGGAAGCCGGCATCATCGAAGGTATCTCCTTCGATCAAGCGGGTGTTCCATCTGCTGCCAACCTCACACCACAAGCCAATACCTCCGACGGGGCCAAGAAAGTTGCGCCAATCATCCTCTGACATTGTTTGCACGGGGCTGAACCAAACATACCTTGGTTCGTCGAATATCGGCTCACCATTTTCGTAAAACAGATGAGCTCGTGCATTCTTCACTAGAAAACTTCTAATACGATCTAGGCTTGGTTGCCATATGGTTTTCTGGTCGCCTCCAAGCGTCTCATATTCCTTTTTTTCACGCTTTATAGATTCTCTCAGGGCACTAGAATGTGACAAAATTCCTGAAGCACTCTTTATAACCTGATGATCAGGCTGCGTTGACCCGCTCAGAACACACGACAGGAAAGCTACAAAATAATCTTCATCCTTCGAATAAGAATTATTGCACGGCTCGCAGGCAGTGACAGTTGCAAGCTCTCCCGGAAAAGGCTGATCAAGTAATGCCTTTGTGGGCACATGCTCTCGAGAGCATTTTGCAGATGCAATAGCCTGCCCACAATGCACGCACCATGCCTTGTTTCGTTCGTCAGAATAGTCTTTTATCTGCTTCGGCAACTATTTAGAACTCCAGCGGCCCGTCGAGTTCCTTCACATGCCAGGGCAGGCCTTGGCTGTTGAGCATATCCATAAAGGGATCGGGATCGAACTGCTCCATGTTGAACACGCCCGCACCCGCCCATTTGCCGGTCAGCACCATCGCTGCCCCGATCATCGCGGGCACGCCGGTGGTATAGCTCACCGCCTGATTGCCGGTTTCGGCAAAGGCCTCCTCATGGTCGCAGATGTTGTAGACGTAGACCGTCTTTTGCTGGCCGTCCTTGGTGCCGGTGGCGATCGTGCCGATGTTGGTCTTGCCCTTGGTCGTCTCGCCGAGCGAGGACGGTTCGGGCAGCACGGCTTTCAGGAACTGCAGCGGGATGATCTCGCGGCCCTCATACATCACCGGGTCGATGCGGGTCATGCCGACATTCTGCAGCACTTCCAGATGCTTGAGATAGGCATCGCCGAAGGTCATCCAGAAGCGGATGCGCTTAATTTCGGGGTAATGCTTGGCCAGCGACTCCAGTTCCTCATGATACATGAGGTACATGTTCTTCTCGCCTACACCCTCGAAATCGAACACCTGCTTGTGGCTGAGCGCGGGACCCTCGATCCACTCACCATTTTCCCAGTGGCGCGATGGTGCGGTCACTTCGCGGATGTTGATCTCGGGGTTGAAGTTGGTGGCGAAATGCTGGCCATGGTCGCCGCCGTTGCAATCGAGAATGTCGAGCGTGTCGATGGTGTCGAGCAAATGCTTCTTGATATGGCCGGTGAACACGCTGGTCACACCGGGGTCAAAGCCTGACCCGAGCAGCGCCAGCAAACCGGCTTCCTTGAAGCGGTCCTGATAGGCCCATTGCCAGCCATATGCGAACTTTGCCTCGTCGCGCGGCTCGTAATTGGCGGTGTCCATATAATGCACGCCCGTCGCAAGGCAGGCGTCCATGATGTTGAGATCCTGATAGGGCAGCGCCAGATTGCACACCAGATCGGGCTTCACCCGCTCGATCAGCGCGGTGGTCGCGGCGACGTCATCTGCATCGACCTCGGCAGTGGCGATGGTCACCCCGGTGCGCGCCAGCACGGATTGCGCAATCGCATCACATTTCGCCACGCGCCTGCTTGCAAGCGTGATCTCCGAAAAAATATCCGCGTTCATCGCCATCTTGCGCACCGCTACGGAACCTACACCGCCCGCGCCAATCACCAGTATCTTGCCCAAAGCCCGTCGTTCCTTATTGCTGGAATTGCTGTCGATGGGTGCATATAGAGGCAGTGCATGACAGAACCAAGTGATCCCCTATCGCCAACGCGCAAACCCAGCCGCGAAGGCATTGAGCGCGCCGCCAAGAAAATCGCGGCCATCCTGCCGCCCACGCCGCTGATGCCGCTCAAGCATGGCGACAGCACAATCTGGTGCAAGGCCGAATGCCTGCAACCGATGGGAGCGTTCAAGATTCGCGGTGCCTGGCACCGGCTGAGCGACATGAGCGAGGATGAACGCGCGCGCGGTGTGGTGGCATTCTCAAGCGGCAACCACGCGCAGGGCGTCGCCTGGGCCGCCAAGCGACTGAACATGAGGGCGACCATCGTGATGCCCGCCGATGCGCCGCAGCGCAAGATCGACGCGACAAGGGGCTATGGCGCGGACATCATCACCTTTGACCGGCGCAGCGATGATCGCGTTGCGATTGCGCAGGCGTTTGCAAAGGAAACTGGCGCGATTGTCGTGCCCAGCTTTGATGACCCGTGGATCATCGAGGGGCAGGGCAGCACCGGGCTTGAGGCCTTGGTGCAGATAATCGCGCAAGCCGGGATCAGCCCGGACAAGGTGGTCACCTGCTGCGGCGGCGGTGGGCTTGCCGCCGGGATCGCACTGGCTTTACCAGGAGCCAAGATCACCGTTGTCGAACCCGATGGCTGGGATGACATGGGCGTCTCGCTGCGCGGCAAAAAGATTGTGCCGGTTGGCGCAGACGCTCCTGCGACCGTCTGCGATGCGCTGCAGACACCGTTGGTGTCGCCGCTGACCTTTAACATTTTGAAGGACTGCCGGGCGCAGGCGGTGAGCGTCAGCGATGACGAGGTGTTCGCCGCGATGCGCCACGCGCACGAACGGCTGCGTCTGGTGCTGGAACCGGGCGGTGCGGTGGCGCTTGCAGCGATTTTGGCGGGCAAGGTTGAGATCGATGATCGCACGCTGGTGATCCTTTCGGGCGGCAATGTCGATCCCGCGCTGTTTTCAAGGGCACTCGCGGCATGATGCGCATTTGTCGATTTTGCCCTGTGAGTCGCCGATGATCGAGGCGAGCGACGCACGCCGCGCCGCATTGCATGATGCCCTGGCCCGGGTTGCCGCCCGGGATCGCGCGGCGTTGCGCGAGGTCTATGCGATGACCTCCGCGAAACTGCACGGCATTTGCCTGCGTATCTGCATAGACAGGGGCGCGGCGGAGGATGTGTTGCAGAATGTCTATCTGAAAGTTTGGCAGCGCGCCGGGTCGTTTGATCCCGGCAAGGCGAGCGCGATTGCGTGGATGTGCGCTATTGCACGCAATGCCGCCATCGATTGGCGTAGAAGCCAGCGCTATGATGATCCGCTGCCATCCGACCTTGCCGATACGCTTGCGGACAGCACCGCCGACCCTTCCGCTGATCTTGAGCAGGCTGGCGAGCGCGCGCGCATCTTTGCCTGTCTTGATGAGCTTGAGCCGGTGCGCGCATCGGCCATTCGCGCAGGATTTTATCAGGGCCTTAGCTATCCCGAGATCGCCGAGGCGATGGACAAGCCGGTGGGCACGGTGAAAAGCTGGATCCGCCGCGGGCTGATGCAATTGAAGGAGTGCTTGACGCGTGAGCACTGACCCTGTGACCGACCGCGAAACGCTGGCCGCTGAACTGGCGATGGGGCTGCTTGAGGGGCAGGACCGGGCATCTGCTTTGCGCCTGATGCTGGCCGACGCCGACTTCGCGCGCACAGTTGAAACCTGGCGGGCGCGGCTGGCACCGCTTTATGATGCATATCCTGACGTGACAGCGCCCGAAGGCCTGCTCCGGCAGATCGATGCGCTGATCGATGCTGAAGCCGAGCCGGTCTCGACGGTCGCGCCAATGCAGCGTCGAGCACGCCCCAGTATCTGGAAGATCACGACCTTCGGCGCCTCAGCCGTAGCGGCTGCGCTTACGTTGGCGTTGGTGTTGCCGCGCAATACACCCGTGCCGCAAACCGCCACCAGCCCTGATGTTGCCGTAGCGCAGCTTTCCGGCCCGATTGACGGGCTGCTGCTCACCGCACGCTATGCAAGTGAAACGGCTGAAATGCTGGTGCGCGTTGAAGGCATGCCGGTCACCGACACCGAACCCGAATTGTGGATCGTCCCTGCCGATGGGCAGCCACGCCGTCTGGGTCGGCTGCTGCGCGGCGGCGTCACACGCATCGCGGTGCCAGAGGGTCACCGCCAGTTCATCGATCCGGCCAGTCAGCTGATCTTGACGATGGAGCCCAAGGTGCTGCCTGATCCCAACAGGCCGAGTGCGCCTACGGTTGCACAAGGCCGTCTGCAGCGTATCTGACTGGTTTTTCGCACTGGTCCGCATCTGTGCATCCGGGCCGACACCTCGTCCGTAGCTTCACCGTATCCGCGCTTCCCCATCAGGATACGCCAATTCGGAGAGCTATTGATGACCAAGACTTTTGCCCCCGCAATTTTTGCTGCCTCGGCAGCTGCGAGCCTCGCCTTTGCCGCCCCGGCACTTGCCAACCACCACAAGGGTGGTCATGGCGAAACGCCGATGGTCGGCGGCGCAGCGATGTATCCCGCTAAGACGATCGTCGAAAATGCCAGCGCAGCAGGCAACTTGAAGACTCTTGTTGCCGCTGTAAAGGCCGCTGGTCTGGTTGAAACGCTCTCGTCGCCTGGCCCGTTCACGGTGTTCGCGCCGACCGATGACGCCTTCGCCAAGCTGCCTGCGGGCACCGTCGAGACGCTGGTGAAGCCCGAGAACAAGGGCATGCTGACCAGCATCCTGACCTATCATGTTGTCGCAGGCAAGGTGACCGCCAAGGATGTCGTCGCGCTGATCAACCAGGGTGGCGGCAAGGCGATGATCAAGACAGTGCAGGGCGGCACGCTGACAGCATCCCTTGAAGGCAAGAACGTCGTTCTGACCGACGCCAAGGGCGGAAAATCGATCGTGACCCAGACCGATGTCATGCAGAGCAACGGTGTGGTGCATGTGATCGATAGCGTGGTGTTGCCGGGCTAACCCCTTTAGCCGCACACCAACGCAGGCCCGCCGGTCCCCCCAGACCGGCGGGCCATTTTTTTTGGCTGTCAAGGTCGGGGTGTCAGCAACGCGACCTGCGATAATCAGATAACTAAATTTGGCAGCCTCAAGATGCCGATGCGACGCTGGACATCGTCAGAACACACGCCAATTGCAAATCCGTTCAAGCATGTTGATCGCTCTATTGCCATGTCCGGATTGTATCGGGGCCAGCCGGCCTATCAATTCGGGACCAATATTTTGTGAGACTCACAATTTTGTCTGGCGTGTTGCTGTCGGCTTGTCTTCTTGGCATGCCGGGTGCCGCTCAATCGCCACAGCAATCCGGCAAAACCGGAATCACGATCCAGATAAATGCGCTCAATTCGAACGCGGGCACGGTTTACTGCGACCTGTACAACGAGGCAAAGGGCTTTCCGAACAAGCCCGAGCGCGCGCTCTCGTCGACAAAGGCTCAACCCCAAAACAACAAAGCGGTTTGCGTATTTTCGAATGTGAAACCAGGCCGTTATGCGGTGGCGGTCTGGCAGGATATCAATTCCAACGGGAAGCTCGATACCAGCTGGATTGGCATACCCAACGAACCTGTCGGGTCGTCCAACAATGCGAAAGGCAAGCTGGGTCCGCCAAAATTCAAGGACGCCACATTCGATTATGCGTTTTCCGGTGTAACTCAAACGATCATTCTCGATTAACCGCAACATGCAGATTCAGAACAACACCGTTCTTGTCACCGGCGGGAGCTCCGGGATTGGCCTGGCGATCAGCAAAGCGCTTCTTGAGGCCGGCAATCAGGTGATCATCTGTGGTCGCGACAAGGCTCGCCTGAACAACGCCAAAGAAAAGTTGCCGGCGCTGCATACATATGCGTGTGACGTATCGAAGCGAGATGAGCGGGTAAAATTGTTTGACTGGATCACCCGAAACTACTCCCCGATCAATCTGCTCATCAACAACGCAGGTGTCGAAAGGGAAACCGATTTCACCAAAGGTGCCCCGGAACTGATCGACGGCGAAAGCGAGATCGATATCAATTTGAAGGCCAGCATTGAACTGTCCGGGCTGTTCGTGCCCTATTTCACGCGCTCTCGTGACGAATGTGCCATCGTCAGCGTCACATCAGGCTTGGCGTTTATTCCCTTGATGTCATATCCGGTCTACTGCGCGACAAAGGCAGCGCTCCATTCGTTTTCCATGTCGCTCCGCTCACAGCTTGCACATAGCAATGTGCGGGTGTTTGAGATCATACCGCCACTGGTGCACACAAATCTTCATCGCGAAGAGCAATCTCGCCATCGCGCGGAGGTGCAAGGAATCGCGCCTGAAAAAGTGGCCGAACGGTTGATCCGGGCCCTCCAGAAAAACGAGTACGAAGTCTCCATCGGCCAAGCCCGCGATCTGAAGTACGCATCGCGCATTGCACCGCACTTTTTTCACCGCCTGCTGAACAAGCTGGCGACCAAATAAATCATACAATAGCGTGGTCGCTAAAACCTGGAGCCCGTAGCGATTCCCGAAACCGATGCCAACCGATGCCTGAAGGCGCTGGCCGCGCTCACGGATCAATCGCGAGCAACCTGCCTATAACGCCAAGAATCTGCTGTTCCCAACTTGAGCTCAACCCGCTATCTTCCGAGACCAAAGCGAGGGCGCGATGCCATATTGATCACGAAACGATCTGCTGAGATGTGCAGTATCTGAAAATCCTGACTCATGCGCGGCAGCGAGCACAGACGATCCGCTGGCCAAAGTCCGGGTTGCCAGCGCAAGGCGAAGCTGCTTGCGATATAGCTTGGGCGTCAGACGATAGTGTCGCTTGAACCGCTTGCTCAGGTCCGACGAACTCAATCCGACTGCCGCTGCGACGTCAGCGATTTTCAGGTCACCATATTTATCCGCACGGAGCATTGCAGCGGCTTGCGACACAGCCATGTCGCGCCCTTGCACCGCTTTAAGGGGTTCAAATATCGTCCCGACCCAATCCAGTATCGTATCAAGAAGCGGTGCTTCAACGGCGCGCGTTGATGCGCCATCGAGCAACCGCGCAGCAAAGCACATAAGCATATTTGCCAGATCTGTTGGCGCAGGCTGCCCCCAAGCGCCGATCGGCTCAATATCCAGCGATGCAGCAGCGACGTATTTTTGCGGTATAAAGACCGTGAAAAAATCCGAACCAGGCAGGTTTTCGCCACGGTGCGCGAAGCCAGCGTCAATCCACATCAAATCGCCTGGCTGGATGTGGAATTTTCCACCGCCAAACTCAAGCGTGCAGCCTCCATGACCCCAGGCATATGTAAGGCTGGCTGCAGGCGGTATGATCGACCAACTTGTTACGTCACGCAAATCTCGCCCCACCATGACCCAGCATTCGCTGTCCGCCGATCCACCATAATGCCGGCCTTTTTTTAGGGAATGGATAAACCGTTGCAGGTGCGGCGGACATTGAACCGCCTTCATCGCAGGCGCAGTTGCAGAGTTAAAATGCCGTGCGAAGTCGATTGGCTTGCGTCGTGTAGTGCGCGTGGTCGTTAGCCTGCCGTCAAACGGTCATGAGGGCCCGGAATCATTAAAGCTACCATTTGGCAAAAGCGGCGCTGGCGATAGTCGCCAATAAGGTCTTGCTGTTGGGGTCGAACCGGGCGGCTATACCCCTGCGCGGAATATTTAGCGGGAATTGCGTGCGCATGGACCTGGGCCGACGCGCCATGCCGATTTGTTGGCGATGTTTTTGGTCGATCTGCATCTGGCTCTGATCGAAGGCCTCAAGCAGCCAGGCCTCGCTCCGTCCACGCTCAACGTCATCATCCCCATGACCGTCCACAGCATGACCCCCGACGATCTCCGAAGCTTTAAAAATTTCTCTTAACTTTGAACGACAAGGCGCTTGGTATCGACGAGCCAAACGCCCAAGGCATCGTTGCTGCACCTTACCTGCCAACCGTGGACCTGATTGTCGGGAAGGCGATCGGGTCACCTGACAAGAAGCGAAGAAAAGTATGCGGCGACATGATACCCACTTGAGCGAGACGGGGGTGAAAGCATTATATGGCGCAGCGACTATTGCGCTTTGTGGCGCGTCGCCAGCTTACGCCCAGCAGTCGGTCGAAAAATCTGCTGACCCGCCGACGGAGTCCACCGCCGCGCAAGCTGGTATCGACGAGACCGTCTCCGGGCGTCAGGTTTACACGCCTGCTGACTTCACGCGCTTTGCACCCAGGAACGCGCTGGATATGCTGATCCAGGTACCCGGTTTCAATATCCGCGAAAGCGAGCAGCAGCGGGGTCTGGGGCAGGCAACCGGCAATGTGATTTTCAATGGCCAGCGTGCTTCGAACAAGAGCGATGCCTTGTTTACGCTGCTCCAGCGCATTCCAGCCTCCAATGTCACCCGGATTGAGATCATGGACGGCTCATTGCTCGATATTCCCGGACTATCCGGTCAGGTCGCGAACCTGGTTTACAAAGCGAATGCACTGTCTGGGCAATTCTCGTGGAAGCCACAGTTTCGTGCGTACTACGCCGACCCTCTGTTTACACGCGGTGACATTTCAATGAGCGGCCGAAGTGGCGCGATCGAATACGAAGTGAGTTTAAACAATGACAACTCGGGCAGAAGTGCAGCCGGCGGGCCGACATTGATCTTCGATCAGACCAATTCCTTGATCGAGACGCGCGATGAAATTTTTCGCTCCCGGTTCGATTCACCAAAGCTATCCGGCAAGCTGACCTGGGATGGTCCCGGAACCAGCGTGGCCAACGTAAATGGCTTTTATCAGCGCATTTACAACCATTTCAACGAGGACGGCTTTCGTGTCTCGCCGGGTGTCCCGGACAGTTTTCGTATCGTTCGCCAAACGAACGACACCTGGAATTATGAGGTCGGTGCCGATTATGAGTTGGCTGTCGGTCCGGGGCGTCTCAAGGCGATCGGCCTGCGTCGCTTCAGCCACCTGCCATTTACACAAACAGTCATCACGTCGTTTGCTGACGATTCTCGGGATATCGGGGATCGCTTTGTCCAGACCGGCGATCTGGGCGAAACCATCGCCCGCGGTGAGTATAGCTGGAAAATGTTTGGCGGCGACTGGCAATGGTCAGCAGAAGCCGCATTCAACACCCTCGACAACGTTGCGGAGCTGTTCTCGCTCGACGCGACCGGAGATTTTGTCGCGCTTCCTTTTCCTGGCGGGACTGGCGGCGTAAACGAAGATCGCTACGAATCCCTGCTTAGTTTTGGGCGTAAGCTCACCAATACGCTCTCGTTCCAGCTGGTTGCCGGGGCCGAACATTCGACCATCACACAGACCGCTGCGAACGGGCAAAGTCGCAGTTTTTTCCGCCCCAAGGGCACGTTATCGCTTGCCTGGAAGCCCAGCAATACCCTCGATTTCTCGTTCAGGCTCCGGCGACGGGTGCTGCAACTGTCGTTCAACGATTTTCTCGCTCGAGCCTTCCTCGACGATAACAATCAGAACGCGGGCAACAACGATTTGCGACCACAACAGGACTGGAGCTATGAGGGCGAAATCAACAAGTCACTCGGGCCATGGGGTCGGCAACAGTTCCGCTTCATTTATCGTGACGTCGAGGACTTCGTCGACATCGTGCCTGTCGCCGGAGGAGAATCGGTCGGCAATATTGACAAGGCCTGGGCAGCAGCGATCGTCTCGACAAGCACGCTCACGTTTGACCCCATCGGCCTTAAGGGGCTCAGGTTCGATGGCACCTTAGTGTTTCAGAAGTCGAGCTTGCGCGACCCCTTTACTGAAGAATCCCGCCAATGGGGTGGTTTCGTCAATCGTCAGGCTTCCTTAAACCTTCGGCACGACATTCCCGGTAGCAACTGGGCGTGGGAGCTCGACGCAAATCACAACCATGTTCTACCGCGCTTTCGCAGCAACGAAGTCACGCGAACCTATGAAGGTCCGTGGTTCGCCGGAGCAAGGGTCGAACACAAAGACGTGCTCGGTCTGACGGTAAGCGCCCGGATCTCCAATCTGCTTGGTGCTCGTTCATATCGGGACCGTACAGTGTTCACCGGACTTCGCGACGCGACCCCGATCGCCTTTATCGAACAGCGCGATCGCTTGATCGGTCCTATTTTCAGTTTTTCGGTACGGGGTAATTTCTGATTGGTCATATTACCGAGCAGCGTTTGGTATCCGCTTAACCGGTCGATAGTGAGTGAGTCGGCGGCCTTGCTTGAGATACCGAAGCTGCTGTTCACGGCAGCCGGTATCGACGGCGTCGCGCTGACTTTCGTCGCCTGCAATAGCGCGTCGATCACGTCGCAGTCCGGATCGCTGACGTTCAGTGCGTCTACATTGGGCCGAGCGATGGCACGGCGATAATCGGCGGGGAATCTGCCCAAATCCAACCGTCTGATTCCTGAACTTGCAAAAACTAGCGAAACACTTAAATAAATTCCGCTAAGTCATTGAAAATATGGTGGACGCACTTGGGCTCGAACCAAGGACCCGCTGATTAAGAGTCAGCTGCTCTACCAACTGAGCTATGCGTCCGTGCCGCAAGGCGGGTGGATACGAATCACCGCGCCGGGCAAGAGCGCTGCGTATAATCCAAGCTGGGTTAATGAAAAGGGCTTTTGTGGCTTGTCAGCCGGTTTTCTGCAAGCAGGGAGCCTCTCGCAGGTCAACTGAGCCCTCTTTGGACGCCTGTTCTGGCCGTGCGGTTTATGCCCATCAGGAGGCCGATGCAGATCATGATGGTCATCATCGACGATCCGCCGTAGCTCAGGAAGGGGAGCGGAATGCCGACCACTGGGGCCAGCCCCATCACCATCATCAGGTTCAATGCGATATAGAAGAAGATCACCATGGTGAGGCCGCCGCCGGCGAGCTTGCCAAAACGGGTCGACGCGTTGAGCGACACGAGCGTCGCCCAGCGCAGCAGCAGCGCAAACAAGGCGATGACGATGAACCCGCCGATCAGGCCCCATTCCTCCGCCATGGTCGCGAACACGAAATCAGTGTGGCCCTCGGGCAGATAGTCAAGATGGCTTTGTGAGCCCTGCAAAAAGCCCTTGCCGTCAATGCCGCCCGATCCAATCGCGATTTTTGACTGGCTGATGTGATAGCCGGTGCCGAGCGGATCACTCTCGGGGTCGAGGAAGGTCATCACGCGCTTGCGCTGATATTCTTCCATCGTCACGAACCAGGCGAACAGCGCCACGGGAATGGCAGCGAGGCCCGCGCCGATAAACAGGCGAAGCGGCAGCCCGGCCAGGAACATGACAACGAGGCCGCCGAATACGATCGTGAGCGTGGTCCCGAGGTCGGGCTGGATCAGAACCAGGGCTGCGGGCAAGCCGATCAGCGCCAGGGCTGGCCAGATCGCGCCTATTGCACGGACCTGTCCGGCGGGGAGAAGGGTGTAGAATCGCGCCAGGATCAGGACGATGGCGACCTTCATCAGTTCCGAGGGCTGAAGCGTGATGACGCCAAGGCTGATCCAACGCTGCGACCCGCCACGCATGGCACCGATCAGCTCGACAATTACGAGTAGGGCGACGAGTGCCAGGTAGAAGGGCAGGGCAGTGCGTTCTATAAGCCGCATGGGCACGCGCGAGAGCACGAGCGCCCCCGCCAGCAAGACGAAGAATCGCACGCCCTGCTTCATTGCCCAGGGTTCGAGGCTGCCTCCTGCGGCCGAATAGAGGACGGCGAGACCAAAGACGGCAATGAAGGTCACGAGCAGGATGACCCGCCAGGGCAGTTCGGCGAGCGGCCGCGGGATGAGCGAGGTGGCGCTCACTCCGGGGTCGCTCCAGCCGCCGATCCTGTCGTGGCGGGCACAGAGTCCGCAGAACGCACCTGGAACGCCGTCATCGCCGCATCGGCGCGCTCCTGAATGCCGCCGCCCCAGCCCTCCTCCAGCGCCTCGAGCTTCGCCAGTGCCTTTGCGGGATCGTAAAGGTACAAAAGCGTATCGCTCGCGATCGGCGCGGCGGCACCCGACCCGCTGATCCCGTGTTCGACGATCGTCGAGGCGGCGTAGCGCGGCTGATCGGTGGGAGCAAAGGCGACGAACAGCGCGTGGTCGCGGTATTTCCACGGCACGCCGCGCCCGCCAAAGCTGCCGCCGCGGGCACGGTCGGCCCGCGTGATGTTGACCACCTGTGCCGTGCCCGTCTTGCCGGCCATCTCGACACCTTCGACGGGAAGGCGAGAGCGGCCAGCTGTGCCCGCCCCATTGACCACGCCCCACATTCCTTCGCGCACGATCTGCAGGTGTTCGGGCTGGACGGGGAGTGGGGCGGCCTGAGGGGCGCTGGTCGAGGCGAGCAGCTGTGGGGTCACCGCTCGACCGCTGGCGATCCGGGCGCTCAGCGTGGCGAGCTGAAGAGGGTTCGAAAGCATATAGCCTTGGCCGATGCTGGCGTTCAGCGTGTCCGCGAGCGTCCATTTGCGGTTGTATTTGCGCTTGAGCCAGGCCGGATCGGGAACGGTGCCATAGCGCTGGTGCGGCGTCGGCAGGTCGAACTCCTCACCCAGCCCGAGCATCCGGTAGGTCGCAGCGAGCTTCTCCATGCCGATCCGCGCGGCCATCGTGTAGAAATAGACGTCGCACGATTGAGCGACGGCGCGGCGCATGTCGACCGAGCCGTGCCCGCCGCGCCGCCAGCAGTGAAAAAAGCGGCCGGCCATGTAGACGCGGCCCGGGCAGGTGACCCGCTCCGTCGCCGCAATGCCACTTTCCAGGAGGGCCAGCGCGACCGCAGGCTTGATCGTCGATCCGGGCGGATACAGCCCCTGCAGCGACTTGTTGAGCAGCGGCAGGTGATCGTCTTTGCTCAACATGTCCCACTCGTCGTGGCTGATCCCGTCGGAAAAGCTGTTGGGGTCGAAGGAAGGCATCGAGACCATTGCAAGAATGCCGCCGGTCACCGTGTCGAGTACTGTAACGGCGGCACTGTCGGGGCCGCAGCGGCGCGCCGCGTAGTGCTGCAACCCGCGATCGATCGTCAGCTGCACCGTTTGACCGGGTGTGACGGGTCGGCTTGCCAGGTCGCGCACCACCTTGCCTCGCGCCGTCACCTCGGTCCGGCGCGCGCCGGGTCGCCCGCGCAAGCGTTGCTCCAGTTCCTGTTCAAGGCCCTGCTTACCGATCTTGTAGCCGGGCGTGATCAGAACAGGATCCTTGCTCTTTTCATACTCCTCGGCATTGGCGATTCCGACATAGCCGAGCAGGTGCCCGACCGCCGCGCCGTCGGCGTAATAGCGGCTGACGACCTGGCTTGGCACGACGCCAGGCCAATCCGCTTGGCGAACCGAGATCGCGAGATACTGCTCTTGGCTCAATTGATCAGCGATCTGGACAGGTTGCAGCCCCTTGCTCTGCGCGATCTCGTCGCGCACCCGCTTCAGCTCGTCAGGTCCTAAAGCGAGGAACCGGTTGAGCTCGGCCAATGTGCGGTCGGGGTCCGCGAGACGGCCGGGAATGACGTCGATGCGATAATCGGGTCTATTCCCAGCCAGTTCTTCGCCCCTGCGGTCGATGATCCACCCGCGCGGGGGCGGCACCAGGGACAGGTTGACCCGATTGGACTCCGAAAGCAGCTGGTACTTTTCGTTCTCCGCTATGGCGAGGTAGCCCATGCGTGTGACAAGCAGGCCGCCGACCGCAAGCTGGCCCGCCCCGAGCACGAAGGAGCGCCGCGAAAAGCTCATCGCCTGAACGGCTTCGGTGACGATCTGACGGTCGTGCTTCACGTTCGCCTCGGGTCCGGCTCGCCCGGGCCGGTCGCCAGCCGGGCGAGCACCGGGACGGCAAGCAGGCTGAGGGCTGCGGGGACAAGGAGCGCGAGCGGTGGGACGGGTGATCCTCCATTGAGTGGCGACAGCAGCCACAGTGCGGCGTGATAGGCTATGGCGACCGTGCCCATAATCATCCAGTCTTGGCGCCAGGTGCGGAACAGGAATGCTCGCTCGACCCACGGGAGAACGAGAGCAGTGATCGTCCAGAGCAGGATCGCCGTGCCGAGCGGATTGCCGCTGACGAGGTCGTCAAAAGCCCCAAAGCCGATCGCACTCCAGGGTGGCAGCAGTTCTGGCGCGAGCAGTCGCCAGGTGACGAAAGCCAGGAAGCCGAACGCCGGCAGCACCGGCTGCTCGGCGAGAAAGGGCAGGGCCGCCGTGAATGATCCACCCAGGATCATGAGGGTCGAGCGAAGGCGAGGCGACCAGCCACGTGCGCGCGCCGGTGCCGCTCCTGCCGCTCCACGGCCTCTACGAATCAGCGGCGCGCTCATGCGCCTGGCGGCTGTTCGGCCGACGATGAGGCGGGGATCGGGGCCGGCGGAGGAGTGGCGACGCGCGGTTCAAAAACTGGAAGGACCATGACGTGGTCGGACAGGTCAGGATTGCCAAGCGGGCGGGCCGCAGCCTGGTCGGAGGCGGTCTGCCGAACGATCGCCACGGGGATGCCAGGCGGAAAGACACCACCGATCCCGCTGGTGACGAACAGGTCGCCCGGGTTCAGGCGAACCCGCCGGTTCGCAAGGGAGCGAATTTCCACGCCCCCCGCTCCGTCGCCCACGGCCACGGCCGACAGTGTATCGGTCGCGCGTCGCACCGGAACCACACTGGCCGTGTCGGTGACCAGCAGAATTCGCGCGCTGATCGCCCCAGCCTCGATCACGCGGCCCACCAAGCCACGCGCACCGCGCACCGTCTGGTTGGGCCGCACCCCGGACGAGCGACCGACCGGCAGCACCGCAAGGCGTCGCAGCGCAGCAGGCGAGGAGGCGACAACCCTGGTCACAGCAATGGGGCTACCAGTGCGCTCAGCGACCTTTAAAAGTCGTTTCAGCCGTTGGTTCTCCGCACGGACTGCGCCGACATCCACCATCTGAATGCGCGCTTCCTCGAGTTCCTGGCGAAGGGCGGCGTTCTGCGCGCCCGCCCGCCACCAATCGCCCAGCCGCTGTCCCACTCCACCGCCCGTGCGAAGGACAGCGGCACCTCCCGCCGAGACCGGAACGGTCAGATCGGTGAGCCGGGAGCGCAATTGGGAGTGCCCGGCCGGATCGGCCCAGGCGGTAACCAGCAGGATCAGCCCGCCGACAGCACCCAGGACGGTCCCGACATAGGCGACGAATAGCAGATATTGCGCAGGGCGTGAAAAGCCGACGCGTTGGGAGGGAGGGGGTGCCACGGCTCTGCCGAGCCGGGGGTCAGGCCGATTGCAGGACGCCGCGGAAGGCGTCGTCCTCCAGAGCGCGTCCGGTGCCGAGCGCCACGCACGTGAGCGGGTCCTCGGCCACGATCACGGGCAGTCCCGTCTCCTCGCGCAGCACATCGTCCAGCCCATCAAGCAGGGCGCCACCGCCGGTCATGACGATGCCCTGATCGACGATGTCCGCGGCGAGCTCCGGCGCGGTGTTCTCCAGCGCCATGCGCACCCCCTCAACGATCGATCCGACCGGCTCCGACAGCGCCTCGGCGATCTGGGCCTGGGTGATCGCGATCTCCTTGGGGACGCCGTTGACAAGGTCGCGGCCCTTCACATGGATAGTGCGGCCTTCCCCGTCGGCGGGCACACGCGCCGTGCCGACCTCCTTCTTGATCCGCTCGGCGGTGGATTCCCCGATGAGCAGATTGTGATTGCGCCGGACAAAGGAGACGATTGACTCGTCCATCTTGTCGCCGCCCACCCGCACGGAGGTCGTGTAGGCCAGGCCGCGGAGCGACAGCACGGCCACCTCGGTAGTACCGCCGCCGATGTCGACGACCATCGACCCGATCGGTTCCGTCACCGGCATTCCGGCACCGATCGCGGCCGCCATCGGCTCCTCGATCAACCATACCTGGCTCGCACCGGCGTTGGAGGCGGCATCGCGGATTGCCCGGCGCTCGACGGAGGTCGAGCCCGACGGCACGCAGATCACGATCTCCGGAAAGCGCCACGGCCGGGCCTTGCCGCCATGCACCTTGTGGATGAAATGCTTGATCATCTGTTCGGCGACGTCGATGTCCGCAATGACCCCATCGCGCAGCGGGCGGATGGCCTGAATGGTATCGGGCGTCTTGCCCATCATCATTTTCGCGTCGTTGCCGACCGCGCGCACGCGCTTTTCGCCCTTGATCGTCTCGATTGCCACGACTGAAGGCTCGTTCAGCACCACACCGCGATCGCGGACATAAACAACGGTGTTCGCGGTTCCCAGGTCGATCGCCATGTCGGACGAGGTGAACTTCATGAACCGAGAGAAGAAGGACATCATGGTTCCGTCTTTGGAGGAGCGGCCCCGCAGCTCCGGAAATGCAGCCGGGGCCATGACGGCACCCAGCGAGGGCGCGCGTCCCGCCGCCGGGCAAAGCCCTTCGCGCGAACACGGCGGATGGTCTAAAGGGAAAAGCGTGTCAATACGCCGCCTCCCCGACCACCTGATCAACCGCATTGCCGCCGGCGAGGTCGTGGAGCGGCCCGCAAGTGCGCTGAAGGAGCTGGTCGAGAACGCGCTTGATGCCGGCGCATCGCACATTGCCGTGTCCATGGCCGCTGGTGGGATCGGCGGGTTGGAGGTGCGGGACGACGGGCGCGGCATGACAGCGGCCGAGCTGCGGCTCGCCGTCGAGCGCCACGCGACATCCAAGCTGCCCGACGATGCGATCGAGGCGGTCGCCACCATGGGGTTCCGTGGGGAAGCCCTGCCGTCGATCGCCAGCGTGGCCAAGCTGTCGCTCACCAGCCGGCCCGCAGGGGGGGAGGGCTGGCGATTGACGATCGACAATGGCCGTGTCGCCGAGGACCGCCCGGCCTCTGCGCCCCCCGGCACCTCGGTCGTCGTGACGGACCTGTTCGCGCGGGTGCCCGCGCGGGCCAAGTTCCTGCGCACGGAGCGTGCGGAGCGCGCCACCTGTCTCGACGTGATCCGCCGGCTGGCCATGTCGCGTCCGGACGTTGCCTTCGCCGTGAAGAGCGATGGGCGCACGACCTTCGATCTGCCCGCTGGGCAGGATGTCGCGACCCGGGTCGCGGCCCTCACCGACCCGGAGATGGTTGCCAACTCCGTGAGGGTTGACTCCGATCGCGAGGGCACCTCGGTCACGGGTCTGGCCAGCTTGCCAACCTTTACACGCGGTGTAAGCGATCATCAGTATCTCTTTGTGAACGATCGCCCCGTTAAGGACCGATTGCTGGTGGGCGCAGTGCGCGGGGCCTATGCCGAGATGGTGGCGCGGGGCCGACATCCGATTGTCGCTCTCTTTCTCTCTGTTCCAATGGCGGACGTCGATGTGAACGTTCACCCGGCGAAGACGGAGGTGCGTTTTCGCCAGGCTGCATCCGTTCGATCGCTCGTGGTGAGCAGTCTCAGACGGGCGCTGGATGAGAACGGCCATCGGTCCGTTCGGCCGCGCCCGCTCGCGACTGGCTGGCGGACGGACCTCCGCTCGGCGAGTCCCGCCGCTGCTGTTCGGGAGAGCGAGGCGACCTTTGGCGGATGGGAGCCCTCCGCGCGTGTCGAGTTCGCCACGGAGCCGGTGCCGCGTGCTCTTGACTATCCGCTCGGCGTGGCTCGCGGGCAGGTGGCGAAGACTTATGTCGTTGCCGAGGCGGCCGACGGCCTGATCCTGGTGGACCAGCACGCCGCGCATGAGAGACTGGTACTGGAGCGGCTGCGCACGGGTGCTGCGGGGGCCCAGCTTCCCGTTCAAACGCTCCTTCTGCCGGAGGTGGTGGAGCTGGAAGAGAGCGCCTGCGACCGGCTGGAGGCGGCGGCGGAGGATCTGTCCCGTCTGGGGTTGTTGCTCGAACGATTCGGGCCGGGCGCGGTGCTGGTGCGTGGTCTCCCCGCCGTCCTTGGCTCCATCGAACCGAGGGATCTGGTGGTCGATGTGGCCGACGAGCTCGGCGCATTCGATCAGGCGCTGGGATTGGCCGAGCGGCTCGATCTCGTCGCATCGACTATGGCTTGTCACGGAAGCGTCCGCGCCGGACGTGCGCTGAACGTCGCCGAGATGAACGCGCTCTTGCGTCAGATGGAGACGACGCCGCATTCCGGACAATGCAATCACGGCCGCCCGACGTGGGTCAAGCTGGATCACGATGACATTGAACGGCTGTTCGGACGGCGGTGAACGGATGGGTGACGCAGCGCGTGCCCACTTGCTAAGAGAGCGATCGTGCGCCGGCTTTCTCTACTGCTGCTTCTGCCAAGCGCCTGCGCGCCGAGCGATTCGGCTGGTGTTGCCGAGCGTCACGTCGCGACGCTCGTACTCTCCGAACTCTCCACTGGCGCGGAGGCCGACTGCTCCTTCTCCCAGGACGCGTTCGGACCGTCCCTCCTCGTCGTGCGCCTTGATGGGCCCCGCATTCGGGGCACGGCGCATCCGGCGGCTGACCAGCCGGTGCAGCTGTCCGGCACCCGGCCGGCTGATGGTGAAGGTCTGGCTGGCGGCGTGCAGATGGAGGGGCGTGGGCTGACGGTTGCGGTCCACCCGGCGTCTCTTCCGGGCGTGCCGGTCGGCACAGGCGGCGTTCG
>NZ_JBGTFM010000206.1:0-16581 GCF_041747255.1 Blastomonas sp.
TGTGAGCAAGGCTCGTCGCAATCGTGTCCCCGCCATCCGCTTCTTCGAGGAAGTTCTCAGCCAAGGCGCCGATAGCAGGTAGTGCCGGCGCGCAGTCCATGGACGACAGCCTGATGATTGCCGCGGCTTCGATTGCCGCTAACTCGGCTATCTTATCATCGAGTTCCTCGCCGCTGGGCTGGTACCATTTGAAACGGGACCAGTCCGTATTGATGAAGCCCGTGCTCCGCAGCTCTGCAAAAGCGCCGGCACCCCAGTCTTCGTCCATTCCCACAATCGCGGCAAGCGACGCCGGGTCAGCGCTCTCATATCCGAATTTGGAACTGATGCTGCAGCGCCGAAGGCGCTCCATGCAAGCGTCGGGGCTGATCGCCATGCGCTTGGCCGCTTCCTGGTAGAGATCGATCCGTTTCGCCATGCGGTAATGTTAGCATGACGGCAATTCCCATCAATCGGCATTTGGCCAATCGCCTCCGTGTACCTCACGCTCGTATTTCGATATACGCTTCCATGCGATGGCCACTTCGTCAAACCCGTCGTCCGAGAACAACCGCTCGCAGAGGCGGTCGATTTCGTGCGGGTCGTCGGGCAAACTCTCGTCCTCACGGTACCTTGCGACCGCTTCCATTACTTTCAGGGCGTCGTCGTAGTTTGCCATCAGAGGCTTGTTCCGATGTACAATGCGGCCTAAATGCTCGCTCTCGTTTATCTATACAACATTAATACGCATTTAGAAAATGCTCGCTGTTCTTGTAAGTGCGTTTTTCTGCAAATTTTGGCTGTAATAGTCATCTTGAATCGAGGAATCATCCAGCCGAACTTGTCACAGCCGATGACAGTTTCGCTATTGTGTCTACGATTTCCCGATCTGGCCTCGCTGAACGCTAATCACGCTAATCACACAATTTTCTGCTTGCCTGGGCTAATAAAGTTCTGCGGCGCTTTATACCGCTTACAATAACGGAAGTATTGCTCGATAATTGTACGATTCGGAGAGTGTAGAATTAGAGCAGAATTTCGAATTCTAGCGGATTTATGGATATCAGGTGTGATTCAAGGTAAGGCGCTACCTACAGGGAATTGGAGACCGCGATGTTAACTTTTTAAACTTGAAATTCGCCGTTTGAGTGCATTACTGTTGACGTAAGGACTTATGGTTGTTGGGCGGGCTGGCTGCATTGATCAGCGCGCAACGTCGGACGCGCCGCCTACCACGCCAGCGAGATCATCGATGGAGGCTAATGAAGCATCTCCCCAGGTCGCATGCTTCAGTGCCATTACCCCAAGTCCGCTTGCCGCTGCCGACGCAAGATCGGCAGGATCATTTAGCCAAGAATGCAAGACGCCGGCGGCAAAGGCATCTCCGGTGCCGATCCGATCGACAATGCCTGTGATGCGCCACTGATCGGTTTCAGCAGCATTGTGCCGTGTATCGACGCGCGCTGAAATATGGTGGGTCGCCGCGTCTTTGATATGTCTGGCGGTCGAAGCGATTGCGGAAACATTCGGAAATGCGTCCAGCAGCTCATGCGCAGCCTCGAGCCTGCGTTTCGGTCCCTCACCAGTTAATTCTCGGCCCAGCAAAAGGCCTGCATCCCTGTGATTGGCAAAAACAATGTCTGCAAGGCCGAACAATCGGGCGATCGCTGGCATGGGATCGCGCTGAGACCTTTCCCACAAGGCTACCCGGAAGTTACCATCGAAAGAAATCGTTGCGCCTTGAGCCTTTGCTGCTGAGGCCAAAGCAAAGCTCGCGTCGGCCAGTTCTTGACTAAGCGCCAACGTAATCCCCGACAGGTGCAGGTGCGCTACGCCATCCAGCCAATCGACCATCGGCCAATCTTCCGCTAACGATTGCGCAAAGGCACTGTGTTCACGATCATAAGTGACCTTCCCCGATCGAAAACCGCTCGCCATGTCGAGGAAATAGCTTCCCATCCGGCCCTGGCCGTGGCGGACATGGCCTATGTCCACCCCATGCGCCGCCAAATCGGTCTTGGCTCGCAGGCCGAGGACATTATCGGGCAGCACCGTCAGCATCCGCGTGCGATGGCCGAGGCGGGCCAGCGCCGCTGCGACATTAGCCTCCGCTCCGCCAGTGCAGACATCAAACTGCCGCGCCTGCGACAGCAACAGCGGTGAGGGCGGGCTATAGCGCAGGAGCACTTCCCCGAAACTGGCGATCACCCCGGTCATTCAGCGCGCCAACCAGCCCCCGTCCACGGCAAGGATATGGCCTTGCACATAACGTGCCGCATCGGACGCGAGGAAGACGGCGGCGCCGCCCAGATCGCTCGGCTCGCCCCAGCGACCCGCCGGGATGCGCTCGAGGATTTGGCGATTGCGGACGGTGTCGGCCTGCAATGTGGCGGTATTGTTGGTAGCAATATAGCCCGGCGCGATGGCGTTGACGTTGATGCCATCTGCGGCCCATTCATTGGCAAGCAGCTTGGTCAGCCCCCCGATTCCGCTTTTAGATGCTGTGTAGCTCGCTACGCGGATGCCGCCCTGAAAGGTCAGCATCGAGGCGATGTTGATGATTGCGCCCCCACCACGGCCGACCATATGTCGCGCCGCTGCCTGTGCGAGGAAAAACGCGACCTTGAGGTTGGTATCGAGCACCGCGTCCCAATCCTCCTCGGTGAAATCGAGCGCATCATTCCGGCGAATGATGCCGGCATTGTTGACTAGAATATCTAGGCCGCCCAGCTCGCAGATCGTTTCCTCCACAATACGCCCGCATGGTTCGATCGTCGCAAGGTCGGCGGTGATGATGGTCACACGCCGCCCGATTTGTTCGATCTGCGCAGCAGTTTCACTGGCGTCGCTGCGGGCGACCAGCGCGATGTCGGCCCCGGCTTGCGCCAAGGCAACTGCAATTCCCTGCCCGATGCCGGTATTGGCGCCGGTCACGACAGCCACTTTGCCGGAAAGGCCGAAGGGATTGGTTATCGTCACCCTCAAAGACTCCGCAAAAAGTCTGACATCGCCTCATCCTGCGAATTGGGATAGAAGTACTCAGTGAATTTCTCGCCTGCAATCGCAGCCCGCAGCAAGTCCTGATCAACGTTTCGCAGCACGGTCAGCATGTCGTGGCAGGTCACGGATTTGAGGTTCGAAAGCACGACGCGATTGGCTGCCATAAAGGTGGCGCGTTCACGCGGGTAGCCTGCGCCCGGTTCGTTCTCAAACAACTTGCGATAGCAATCTGCCAGGTTTAGCTCGGCTGCCCAGCCGAAGCCCTTGGCATAGGGCATAGCAATACAGTTCCCGGCGTTGATCTGGTTGAACAGGAAGGCGTCGGTCGGATCGATCAACAGGCCGCACAGCACGCCGGGCATGGCGTTGCAGGCCAGCATCGATCCCATTCCTGTGCCACAGCCTGTTACGACAAAATCTGCCGCTCCGGAGTTGAGCAGGATGCCCGCGAGCAACCCGTTCATCGGATAGGTCAGCGATGCCTTATCTTCGGGGGTGTACATCCCGTAATTGAACACCGTGTGGCCGATCGGTTCCACTACTGATGCCAGCGCCTCGTGAACGACGGCGTTTTTTGCCGCCTGGCTGTTTTCGATAATCAGAGCAACTTTCATGATGAGTGTCTTTCTGTGGACATGCTTGGGGTTGGTAACTGGGGGCATTTTTGGGTCTGCCAGCGGGCGTTCGAGACGGGGTGTGCCCGCATGACCCGCTGGCAGGGTTCATTTCTAGAACTTTGCCCGCACGCCGATGGACAGGCGCCTTTCGGACAGCGCGTAGCTGTTGATTGCAGCGGGATTGAAATTACTGACCTCGACCGTCGCTGATTGCCGCGGCAGCAGGTTCTGCCCCAGCAGCTGCAGGGTCACCTGCTTGGTTAGATCGAACCCGATCTGCGCATCAAGCTGTGACCGCGCAAGGATTACGTCAGGTCGGCCCTGCGTAAATTCAAAGACCGAATCGTCGCGCCAGTTATAAGCAACGCGGGCAGAGAGCGGCCCCTTCTCGAACAGTGCCACAAGGTTATAACTGTGCCGCGATGTCGCCACCAACGGGAATCCGTTACTGTCTTCGCTGTCGGCATATGTGTAGTTGGCGATCACCCCAAGCCCATCAAACGGCGAAGGCAGGAAATCGAAGAATTGAGTCACCCCGACCTCAAAACCCTTCACCTTTGCACTGGCGATGTTGAAGGGACGCGAGGTCTGGACGGTCAGCGGCACGCCCTCGAAGATGATGTCTTCCTGGTTCGTGCCGGTCGTGATCGCGTCTTCGACATCCTTGTAGAAAACCGCCGCCGAAATAAGATTAGATCTGCCGGCGTAATATTCAAACGAGACATCGAAGTTGGTCGAAATCGGGGGCGTCAGTTGAGCGTTCCCCCCCCCCGAGGTTAGATTGGTCGGGTTGATGAAGGTACTTGGGGCAAGGTCCGCAAGGCCCGCACGCTGCATCGTCTGCGAAGCTGCCACGCGCACCAAGAAATCGTCGGTGACGTTGACCACCAGGTTTGCGCTCGGCAGCACGTTGGTGAAGCTGTTTCTGTCACGCGTGGGAACCAGCACGTTGCCTGGCAATTGCGTCAGCGTGTCAGCCCGGAACTCAGTATGGCTGACACGCAAGCCGGCGTTGAATTTGGCTGGACGACCAAGTAATTCGAATTCGGCATTGCCCATGACATAGCCGGTGTAGGTCTTCTCGTTCAGCACGAAATCGCGCAGGTTGTTGCGGGCAAAGCCGTTCGGCCCGTCGCCCGGTTCATTGGCGAGCACGCGCCCGAGCAAGAAATCGCGATCGGGGAGGAAGGTTGCGAATTGGCGCGGGAAATTTCCATTGATGCCGCTTAGGAAATCGGGATCGCCTGGCACAAGGAACGGCTCCAGCTCGGCTCGGGTAGCAAGGCCGCGGCTGCGGAACGATGTCTGGTCGGCGCTCAGATCGACATAGCGCGCACCAGCGCTCAGCTTGAAACCATCGCTCACTTCGTAACCGAAATCAACCCGAGCGGCGTATTCTTCAAGATTGGCCGGCAACTGGTTAGCGCGCAGGGTCAGGTTGCCAGTTGTTGGGAAGGTGTAGACGCTTGGATCAGTAAGGTTAAGCGCCGTCCCGGCGGGCCGTTCAAGGATCAGGCTGGGCACCGTGCCGTTCCGAAAATCGAAGGTCCCGATCACGTTATTGGGCGTATCGAGCACCGTGACTTCGATTTCCTGACGCAGTGTGCCGCGGCTGTAATAGGCATCTGCATCTATGGTGAAGCCATCATTGCTGTCCCATGCTGCGTTGAAGCCGACCAGCAGGTTGTCCGTCGGGTCCTTGCGGCGCTGATTCTGTGCGCGAATGCGGCCTGTTGATTGGGCGGACACGATGTATTGAAACCCGCCAAGTTCCTGGAACATCGGGTTGCGAAAATTGAGGTTCTGGTTGGTCGGCAGGATAAAGGTCACCGCCTCGTTGGTGCGGTTAGCATCGACCCGCGAGTAGAGCGCATCCGCCGTCAGGGTGAGATTGTCGGACGCCCTCCACTGAAACGAACCACTCACACCGATCCGCGACCGGTCTATCAGAACGTTTTCATATTGCAGCTGCAGCGGGGCCAGACGATTGGTCGCGGTCAGGTCGCCATTGTTGCGCTGCAGGAAGTTATTGCGCTCGAACAGTTGCAGCCGCGACGTGCGCTTTTGATACTCGCCCGAGATCAAGATACCGAACTCGTCATCGCCGCCGAATGTGGTGGTGAACAGTCCTTGGAAGGCTGGTTCGAATTTTTTGGATTCATCCGAGTAGGTGCCGCGCACGCCGACTGAGATGGTTTGCTTCTTGAAATCGAACGGTTTGGGGGTCTTTAGATTCACCGTCCCACCAAGGCCACCTTCAACCTGACTGGCGATAGATGATTTGGCAACTTCAAGTCGGCCAAACAGCGAAGACGGCACAGAATCAAGCCCTGAAGAACGCCCGAGGTTGTCGTTTTCGGGAGGAGAAACCCGCGCCGAAAAGCCCAGCAGCGTGCGCCCGTCGATTTCGACACGCACCTGTTGTAGGCCGCGGATATTGACCGATTGGCCTTCGCCGAACACACGCGTGATCTGCACCCCTGTGATGCGCTGGAGTGCTTCGGCGACATTGTCATCGGGGAGTTTGCCGACGTCTTCGGCGGTGATGACATCAAGCACTTGATCGGCGTCACGCTTGACCTCCGCAGCCTTTTGCAAGGAGCCCCGGATGCCCGAAACGACGATTTCTTCACCGTCCGGGTTCTCTTGCGCGTTTGTGTCGTTTTGACCCTGCGTCTGTGCCTGCGCAGCCATCGACGACGCTGCGAGTGCAAAAATGACCGAACTCATCAACCAAGTTTTGTACTTCATAGTCCTATCCTCCCCTTTCGGTATATTATGATACCGGTGTCAAATTTACGCGCACGATTTACGTACTTCGTGTTCTCATTACATCTCAAATGTCCGCCTTCGCCAACCGGGGCGACAGAATTTGAATTGTCAGGACTGCGATGAAATAGACCGAAGTGCACACCGCAAAGATTATCGAATAATCACCGCCTGTCGCGTCGAGCACGAGGCCCGTTGACTTCGCCATGATCATTCCGCCAATCCCACCCATGAAACCTCCAAGCCCGATAACAGAGCCCACTGCGCGTTTCGGGAACATATCTGGCGGCAGAGCGAGCAGGTTGGTGGAAAAGGCCTGGTGCCCGGCCAACGCCAGGCCAATCAGGAAAACCGCCAGCCACATATTCTCAAGCCCGGAGACAAACAGCAACGGCAAGACGCAGGCGCCAGCACAGATCATGGTGATCTTGCGCGAAAAATTGACACTGTTGCCGCGCTGGATCAAGCGTGATGACAGCCATCCGCCGACGATGCTCCCGACGTCGGACAAAAGATACATTGCGATCATCGGCAACAACACAACCTTGAGATCAATGTCATAGGTGGAACTGAAATAGCTCGGTAGCCAGAACAGCATCAGGAACCACACCGGATCGGTCAGGAATTTAGCGGAAGCGAAGGCCCAGGCTTCGCGCTTGGTTACCAGCGCGCCCCATTTGATTTGCTGTGTTGACTCGGGCGGATCGTGCTCGATCCAGGCAAGCTCATCAGCGGTGACGCGGAGATTTTGACGTGGGCTTGTATAGACCCACCACCAGATCGTAGCCAGAACAACGCCGAATAGACCGGTGCAAATGAACGTTTCCCGCCACCCCAGGCCAATCACTTCCATGCACAACCACAAGGTCGGGGCCGTCAGAATGACGCCAATCGTCGTGGCAGAATTGACCCATCCGATTGCGTAGGCCCGTTCCTTCTGCGGAAACCATTCGCTGCTGGCGCGCACAACGGAGGGAAAATGCCCCGCTTCACCCACACCAAGTACCGCGCGTGCTGATATAAATGCCAGAATGGAGGACGCAAAGCCATGTGCAACATGGCCAATGGTCCAGATGGCAATTGCAATAGTATACCCGACCCGCGGACCAACCTTGTCGATCAACCATCCCATAAACAGGAAGCCGAAAGCATAGGCAAACTGGAAAGCGGTGACGATATTACCGTAATCGTTCTCGCTCCAGCCAAGCTCCTGCGACAGTTCCGGCTTAAGCAGGCCCAACATGGTGCGGTCGATGTAATTGACGGTGGTTGCGATGAACAACAATGCAACCACCAGCCAGCGGCGGCGTCCAATCGTCTCTGCGACCCCGGTCGTACCGGTGATGGTCTGGCCGACAGGCGCGCCGCTCATGTCGGGCGCTTCTGTAGCGGCGCGGGGACGGTGGTGCATTCGATGGCGAGGAAGTTCCCGAAGGTTGCGCGCACGTGCTGCCCATGCCTGATCGGATGCACTCCCGTGATCGCACCACTCGACACCCATTGCCCGGCCTCAAGCCTGAGTCTGCGTTCGGCCAGAAGGCGGGCAAGGAACGCGAGCGAACCGAACGGACCATCGAGCATGTCCGCCACAAGGCCAGTACCAACTGTGACATTATCAATCGCCAGAACGGCGAGATGATCCAGTCCGCCTGGTGACGTTGCGTCCGGGATAGGCGGACCGACCACCAGTCCGAAATTATTTCCGAAGTCCGACACCGTGACCGCCGGCCCGTTCTGGTTGATACCTACAAAAGGCGAGCTTGCGACCTCTATTCCCAGTCGCACCTCGTCAACGAACTCGGGTGCGTCCTCGACCGAAAGATTTGCTGGCGGCGTCGATGACAAGCGCAGCAGGACTTCGGCCTCAACTGCCGCAAAGCCGCTGAGCACCTGCACCGCCACCGGGTTGGCACCGTCGGAAATGACGATCGAATCACCGAAGATCGGTCCGGCGAGGCGCTCGGCGCCATACTGGCGCGCGTCGGGCAGTCGGATCCGGCCAAGCTTCCAGCCGCCGACCACGCGACCATCATAAGCGATGGCCTGATCCTGAATGCGATAGGCTTCGTGAAGGGAGGCAGGCATGGTCCCGGGATAGGTGCGCAGCACCGCGTCATCCCTCCGCGAGTCGATAAATGCTCGCGCAATCCTCTCGTGGTCGCTCATGGCTTGACCTCAACGCTCCCCTGTTAAGCTCAACATGGAGTTGATTGATACCGGTGTCAATCCCCCAGCCTGCTCTTTCTGTAGGGTGCGCGAGCCACCAGCTGAGGCATGCATTTCGCTTGACCTTGGCGCTGAAACAGTAGCACACGACCACTATGTCATCCGGCGCAAACCAGACCTACCGCAAGCCAACGATAAATGATGTAGCGTCGCATGCAGGCGTTTCTAAAAAGACGGTCAGCCGTGTCATTAATGGTTTGCCGGGCCTCAGCGTCGCTACAAAGGGCCGGGTTGAGCAGGCCATCCTTGGGCTCGGCTATGTCCCCAATCCCCAGGCGCGCGCGTTAGCGCTAGGGCGCAACTTCGCTATTGTGCTTTTGCACGACAATCCCAACGCGCAAACGGTACAGAATTTCGAACGCGGCATTCTCGACGCCATTCAGCAAAGCGAGCTTGCGCTGATGGTGCGCCCGGTGGACCGGCATTCCCCTAGAATGCTCGAGGATGTGGCTGCATTCCTCCAGCAACAGCGCCCTATCGGTGCGATCATTCTACCCCCGATTTCCGAGCGCGACGAGATCGGCGCCCTGTGCCGTTCGATGGGTATGCGATTTGTCCGAGTCGGATCTGCTGCTCTCGATGATGGTGATCACAGCGTCACGTCGACCGACAGGATCGCGGTCACGGAGGCATGCCGCCTGCTGATCGCGATGGGGCATCAGCGGATAGGGTTCGTCCGTGGGCCTCAGGGTTTTCGCTCGGCAGCCGAGCGTGAGCTTGGATTTCATTCGGCGATGGACGCAGCTGGCTTACTGGTTCAGCCAGATTACAGCGTGAAAGGTGACTACCGTTTCGAATCCGGCCGTTCGGCCGGTCGCCTGTTGCTCAGTCTCGATCCACGTCCAACCGCGATCTTTGCCAGTAATGACGAAATGGCCGCCGGCGTCATGCATGCGGCCTTTGAGCGCAATCTCCAGATCCCGCGCGACCTGTCGCTGGTGGGCTTTGACGATTCGCCGACGGCCACGCATGTCTGGCCGTCGCTCACGACGGTCCGCTGGCCGATCCGAGACATGGGCGTGCTCGCCGCGGAAAAGCTGGTTGGCGATTTCTTACCGAACCGGCGCTTTTCGGGTGATCTCGTTCACTTGCCAGCCGAACTGGTCGAACGCGCATCGATCGCACCGCCGCCTCCCGGCGCATAGGCTGCGCCACCGGTTCCGGCTGACTTGCCGGATCATTGCATTTGCGCACGTCTTAAGGCGCGCTGATATTCATACAGCGACGGTACCGACCTTACCGTCTCGTTGAGCATTTCGGAATAAGGCGCTGGCCGATATTTCAGCATCAGCGAGCGATTGCCGTGCAAACCGACGATCCGTGCACCCGGTCCTTCAAGCCCGCTGGTCATATCGACAGCCGCATCTTTTGGCACCACGTCGGGGAACACGAGTTTAAGGTTCCAATGGGTGTTGTAAAGCCCGTGACCCGGCTTCCAATAGGGTGCGCCGCCGCCCTCCCACAGTCGGTAGGTCCAGCCCTTGGCGGTGGTGAGCGGCGAGACATGCAAGGTGAGCTGATCGAAAAGGTTCTGATGGTTAGATCCCGAATGCTGATCGATGATCGCATCCCGGCGAATGTCAGCGCGCAGAAACACAGAGCGGGTTGAGCGGGTGTTGACACTGACTGGGTGGACCGAGGGGTTCTCGACCACAAGATCGCGGACCAGCACATTGTGCACAGCGCCGACATGGACGGTGTAGTGCGCTTTGTGGTCGCCAGTCGTGCGCACCGTGTCGATGGTCATAGAACCGGCATTGTCGGTCAGGATGCCGCTGTCAGCATTGTGAATCTCCACATCGCGCACCCAGCCATCGAACAGCCCGGTCAGGTAGATTCCGTTATAGCCAGCTTCAAGGTGGTGGCCGAACCAGGGGTTGTCGGGGAAAGTCAACTTCATCGCCTCAACGCCCACCTCCTCTAGATGCTCCCACGAGGCAATCACCGCAGGCTGACTTGCCGAGATGCCATGCAAAAGCGGATCGCCGATTGTCACGGCATTATTCTTGATCGCGGTGATCCGCGTTGGCTGCGCTACAACTGGCCGGTTAGCGAAAGTCCAGTGATGCGACCCGATCACGAGTGGGGCAGACTGCCCCGCTTCGCTTTCGTTCCAGCCCGAAAGATCGCCATAGATCGAGCGCAGGATCGCGCTGTCTGGGCCATCGACCGAGAACCACTGGATCTGCACCACCTGTCCAACTTTGAGTCGCGAGGCGTCGTTGACCTTGATCGTCCGGGCAAATTGCGCCGCTGAAACCGGATCGGCCAGAACGGGTGTGCGGCGATCGCGGGCCGGATCATAGGACACCGGCCGGTCTTTTTTCGGCCCGACCAGCAGGAAACCCCCGGACCAGCTATACTCGCTAAAGAGGAAGTTGATGTTTTGCTCCGGGATCACCTCAAACTTGTTTTCATGTTTCAAATACCCGCGCAGCTCTTCCTGTCGCGCTGGTTCGTCGACGATGTTGAGCGGGCGGGGGAAATATAGTTCGGTTCCGCCGACACCGGAACCTGCACCTCGTAGAACGAAATTGCTGCGCTCCAGCGGAATAACCTCGCCAATCTGGATGCGGCCGGGGGGCAATTGCACCGTGACCTTTCCGTTGATCTGATAAGCTGCGGCAATCGCCCGAAGCAAAGCCTTTGCGTCATCTCTCCCGTCATCGGGGACAATGCCATACAAGCGCGCGTCGATGACCGTACCATTCGCGGTCGGCAAGGGTGCTAGGCCGAAGCGATAACCGGCATAGCTGAAGTCCGGCCCGCCTTCCTCGGTTGCCAGCATGCGGGGCGAACGGGTTTGTGATGCAGCACCGGGCGCAGTTATTGCCAAAGTAAATGAAAAAGCACTGATCGTCGCCAAACCAAAGCTAGCGAACTGTTTACGATGCCGGAAGGCCATACACTTGCCACCTCTCCTTTGTCAGCCCGCTTCTCGTGGCTGCGGTTTATTCCCCGACGGAACTTTTGCACCTCTCAGACACCGGTGTCAATCGCTCAGCTTACCTTATTGGCCCAACCGTTTTCGAATTGCCTGCTCCAGGTCGTGTGCCCATGAATGGGATTCCTAAAGTGGTAGAGTTATGATCCATGCCAGCTGCATGAGCCGCTATGATCTGACCGCCTTCGAGTGGCGCGTGATTGCGCCGTTGCGCCATTGCTTCCTAACAAGCTGAGGGGCGTTCCGCGCGTTGATGACCGCCGGGTACTTAATGGCATTTTCTGGGTGTTGCGCTCGAGCGCTATGGTTCGCGCACCATCCACTACAACCGCTTCGTGCGCTGGCGCCGGGCGGGCGTGTGGGACCGGCTGATGGACGCGATCACTTTGGCCCATGACAGCGACAGCCAGATGACCAAAAGCACTTCTATCCGGACGCACTGGAGGGCTGCGACGGGAAAAAGGGGGGCGAGATCGATGTGTCGGTCGCTACCGGTGCAGCCTCACGACCAAGATCCACGCGCTCGTGGAGCGGCAGGGCCTCCTGCTCCGGCTCGGCCTGAGTGCGGGCTAGGCGCACGATGCAACCGATGCGCTGACGCTACTCAACCGGCTCGATCCGAGCACCCTTGTGCCCGCAGACAAAGCCTATGACGGCATCGTCACCCGCTACGATAAGCTGGCCGACAACTGCCTTCCGATGGTGAAATTTGTCTCATGCCACCTGTTGACGTGATGGCGTGGACGACTCCTGCACGAGCGTAGCTGTGCAATGATGGGCCGTTGTAGGTCCACGTCTAGGAGTCGGCAAATGGCGCAGGAGATTGTTACCGTCGGTTTGGATCTGGCGAAGAGTGTTTTTCAAGTTCACGCGATCGAGAGCAATGGCGCCGTTCTCATCCGGCGCAAGCTTCGGCGCGCAGAGGTGATCGGCTTCTTCACCGATCTGCCAAGTTGCCTTGTTGGTATGGAAGGATGTGCATCGGCCCATCATTGGGCTCGCGAGCTGATCGCACTAGGCCACGAGGTCCGGCTGATGCCGCCCGCCTATGTAAGCCCGATGTAAAGCGTGGGAAGACTCATGCAGCAGATGCCGAGGCGATCTGCGAGGCGGTGACGCGACCGACGATGCGGTTTGTTGCGATGAAGACCGTCGAACAGCAGGCGGTATTGATGCTCCACAAGAGCCGCGACCTGATGGTGCGGCAGCGGGCCATGCTCATCAATGCCTTGCGGGGCACCTCGCTGAGTACGGGATCGTGACGGGTATTGGTGCGGGTGGCGTAACCGCGATGCTGAAGGCGCTGCATGAGCGGCGAGAAGAGCTGCCTGCCCATTCTCGTTCTGCGTTGCACGGGCTCGCTGCTCAGCTGAGAGCGCTCACCAGCGAGATCGATAGACTGGAAGCGCAGATCCTCGCGTGGCACCGCGCCGACGAGACGAGCAGGCGGCTCGCCACGATCCCGGGCATCGGCGCGATCACCGCGTCAGCTATATCGGCCGCAGTGCCAGATGCCTCTCTGTTCCGATCCGGACGCCAGTTCGCAGCATACCTAGGGCTCACGCCTCGAGCGAATAGCTCTGGCGGCAAGGAACGGCTTGGCGGAATCACCAAGCAGGGCAACGGCTACTTACGACGGCTGCTTGTAGTCGGCGCGACAGCGGTGATGCGGATGACGCGCAAAAGTCCCGACCGACAGCCTTGGATGGCGCAGCTCCTGGAGCGCAAGCCTGCGAAGATCGCGACAGTGGCGCTTGCCAACAAAACAGCGCGCATCGCTTGGGCGGTGATGTCGCGCAAAGAAGTCTACGCGGCCGCAACCGCGTGACCGTCATCACGCGGTGACGTCAGTGAATTGCGCCGCCTGATCGCCATGGGCGCCGATATCACGTGCAGCGACTACGACGGCCGCACCGCGCTGCACTTGGCTGCATGCGAGGGCCAGGTCGATGCGGCACGGCTTTTGATCGCCGCAGGCTGCGAGCTTCAACCGAAAGATCGTTGGAGCAACACTCCACTCGATGATGCGAGGAGGGAAAAGCGCGCCGAAATCATCGCGCTGCTCGGGACTGGAACGCCGATCAAGCAGCAGACGGCTCGTGCTGTGCAGGTCAACAAGGCCGCTTGACCAGAATGTGCTCGCGCCAGCGAACGAGGAGACATAGGGTGGCGAGGCACCGACCCTCCTCCAAGCAGAAAAGCGGACCGATGCTGTCAATCAAGACATTTGGTACGATGCAGGTCACTCGCGACGGGCAGCCGGTTGCGCTGCCCGCTTCGCGTAAAAGCCGCGCGCTGCTCGCCTATCTGGCACTGACTGATGCGCCGCAGCGTCGCGACCGGCTTTGCGAGCTTTTCTGGGAAATTCCTGACGATCCGCGTGGCGCGCTGCGCTGGTCGCTCAGCAAGCTGCGCCCGGTCGTGAAGATCGATGGCGAAACGCGGCTGTTGGCAGACCGGGAACGTGTCCGGCTCGATACCAGCGCAATTAAAGTGGACTTCCTGGAATTTCGAGCGGTTGCCAATGAGAAGACCCACGATGTCGAGCGGCTGGCAGCGGCATGGAGCAATTCCGACCATCAGCTGTTGGAAGACTGTGATCTGCCCAACCAGCCAAGCTTCGTGGCCTGGCTGGAGCAGCAACGCAATGAGGTGACGCGGCTACGAATCAAGGTTGCACGCTATTTGGCTCATGCTCCGGAACTTACGCCCGAAGATGCCGAGAAATGGCCCGAGCGCTGGTTGATAGATGCACCTTTCGATCCCGCCGCCGCACGGCAGGCGGTGCTGGCGCGACGCAGGCTTGGACGCGAGCACGAAGCGAACGAACTCGCCGCAGAGCTCGATCGCGCGTTTCACGAGGCCGGCCTTGAATCTCCGTCTTTGGGGAAGGAACCTGCGCCGCAGACCCGCCATCAGGAACTGGTCGTCTCTCGCGAAACCAATCTGTCGCCGCCACGCCAGTCGATCCGCTTCGTCCAGGCCGATGATGGTAGTTCGCTGGCATGGGCCACAGTCGGCAATCCCAACCATCCACCGTTGGTCAAAGCAGCCAACTGGCTCTCGCATTTGGAGCTAGACTGGGAGGCTCCAATCTGGAGCCCGCTGTTCCGTAACCTGGCTACATCTTTCAACTTCATCCGTTATGACGAGCGAGGGTGCGGTCTTTCTGATTGGGATGTCCCGAAGATCAATCTTGAAAGCTTTGTAACCGATCTTGAGGTTGTCGTGGATGCAGCAGGGCTTGACCGGTTTCCCCTGCTTGGCATCAGTCAAGGGGCTGCGGTGTCGATCGAGTTTGCCGCGCGGCATCCCGAGCGTATCTCGCACCTAATATTGTTCGGCGGTTATCCGGCCGGTTGGCGGCACACTGCCAGTGATCAGGAAGCGCGTGAGCGCGAAGCTGTCATGGTCTTGACCGAAACGGGTTGGGGACGCGACAACCCGGCGTATCGGCACCTGTTTTCGCAGACATTCATGCCCACTGCCACGTCGGAAGAACTGGCTTGGTTCGACGAGTTCCAACGTCTGACCACGACGCCTAAAAATGCGGTGCGTTTTCTTCAAGCCTTTGCCGATATAGACATCCGCCATCGCCTCAAGGACGTGAAAGCGCCAACATTGGTGGTGCACAGTCGCAATGACATGCGGATACCGGTCGAAACGGGGCAATCCATGGCAGCGCAAATAGGCGATGCGCAGTTTGTCGGCCTTGATAGCGCCAATCATCTGCTGCTTGGCCGGGAGGACGCCTCGCTGGAATTCGTGAGGGCCGTCCGCGAATTCCTGAATCACCCAACCCCCAGCGGATAGAGCAGGACCGCAGCGTTTCTGACATTTCCACGTTCCTCCCGGGGGATTACCACGCAGAACACCACGCTATAGTCCACGGTCATGAGCCAGACCCCTCGAAGCAGAAGCATCGATGGGAAATTATACATGCCACCAGCACAAGGAACCGTTCTTTCAACCCGAGGAAATGGAAGGACTCCGCTTGCTCCGGACTGGCACCGGCAATCGGCACCTGCTTTGTCAGGCGTCGCAACGCCCGCCGATGCACGTGCGCGGTATAATGAACATGGGTTCGGGGTCTCATCGGCAACCGTGCGCCTGGCCAGTCCGCAGCTGCTGCGCGACGAAGGTATTTTCGAAGAATTGTCGCCGGTCTATATCGTCGGAGGCGGCAGGCTAGGTCTGGCTACCGCCCATGCACTGGCATCTCATGCGCGTGGCCGCTGGATCCAGATCATCGAAGGACGCGTGAGCGTCGTTTCTGAGCTGACCGAACTCACATCACGATCGCTGCGCCCGCAATCGTCTTTGGCCTCGTTAGCTTCAGCGGTCCTGGACTTCACCAGCCGGTACTTCTGCGGTAGCGGCGGGCCTATATCAAAGCATGTGTCGTGGTTCAAAAATCGTTCGGTACAGCAGGATCGCAGATTTGCAGTCCGCGCGCTACACGGCGTTGTTGAGGGCTTTCTTCAAGACGTTGTGGATACACCCGCAGGCCCGGAGATGGTTCTGCGCGGTGGCGGCAGGCTTCCGATCAATCCAAACAGCGTGTTTGTCGACTGCACAGGCAAGCTGCCCAGCGCAAACTGGGGTGCAGCAGTTGGCGATCGGTCGCTCCAGCCGACACAGATCGATTGGTGGCAGCGGAAACATGATGTGCAGGTGCTGTCCTTTGACGAGCAACTTGACGATAGTCCGCTTTGGCTGTTCGCATTATCGCGCACCAAAAGAAGCTTTCCTATGTTTCCGGTTTTATTCAACTTGGCTATATCTACGATAGGACTAGGCTTTGCTTTCAGACAAACTTCACATGAACAGTGCGACTGATAATTACTGAGTTGAAACGTGGATGAAGATTTGAGCAAATCAAGTCGCGTCCACACTCGCCATACACGGACCGGTCTGCATCGCTCTGTCAGTGCCTGAATCTGCCGTGGTCGTCCAATCCTGGCGAAACCTGCTGTTCGACGGATCGCTTGCGAACGGCAGTAATGTCCCACGATCCGGCATTCGCGTCCGGCAGCAGTCGACCCA
>NZ_JBGTFM010000207.1:0-5428 GCF_041747255.1 Blastomonas sp.
ACTATGACCGGGCAAAGAAGGAGCCCGGCAAGCGAAACGGCCCCCTCGGGGGCATCGCTTTGGAGGTCTTGGCGCTGTTCGCCAATCTGGTGAACTTCAAGTCAGGCCGACTGGACCCGTCCCTTGATTACATCACCGACAAGCTGCGCCGGTCGCGTGACGCGGTTGTGCGGGCGCTGAAGGCGCTGCGCGATCATGGCTTTCTGGATTGGCTGCGCCGCTTTGAACCAGCCCCGAACGAGGGACGGGGCCCGCAGGTCCGACAGGTCAGCAATGCCTATCGTCTGTCTGCCCCCAAGCGCGCCCTTGCGCTTCTTGGGCGGTGGGCTGGTCGACCAGCTGCCCCGGATGATGACCAGGCCGCACGCAGGGACCGCGCCGCTATGGAGGCGGAGCATGTCAAAACCCTCGACCTTGCTGGACTGGCAGCCTTCAAGATCGAGGACACGGATCTTGCGAAGGCTCTGTCACTGATGGGCAAAGCCATAGATTTACGCGAGTCCGCCAAGCGGACTGGATCCCAATCTACCTCTTTCTCTTATGCTTGAATCCCAATGTTAGGCTGCCCGCTGTAGCTACCTGATCAGTCGAGGACCTTTCCGGAGGTCGCCGCTCTTACACCAACTGCTGGAACACTATCGGGAAATTGCTGCGCCCTGCGGCTATTCCAGCAACCTGCGAGGTCACATTTGCGTTGTTTCCTTCCCTCGCTATGGGATGCTGCCGCTATAGGTTGCAGCCTTCGTGCATACGTCCTATCCGATACCTATGCTGTCAGATTTCGACCGAAAGATGTCCAATGATCATCACATCGCAAACTGCCATCAGGAATGCGGTCAGAATGATCGCTGTGATTTGTATCGTGCTTCTTGGGCAGGTGCAGGCATCCGAAAGCCAGGCAGCAATCGCTTGGGACAGTGGCGTCGTGCATGGTCAGGCTGAGATCAATACTGCGCCGCCATGCATGGGCTTGTGTGCCGCAGACACGCTGCTCTGCGCCGCGAGCTGTGCTGTCTTTGGCCAATCAAAGAGTATTGCGCTGATCAGCCAGCCTGTCTTGGCCAGCTGGCCATGGATTGTCGTGGCAATGAAAAGCCGGTGCGTGGATTTTGATCCTGACCCTCCGAAGTAAAGGCACGGTGAACATGGCAAGCCTCTGAGCAAGCCATTCCATCTTTATCCTTAACATTCGGAGTGTTCTGATGACACAAACACAATCGTCCCCCAGGGATGCACATAGCCTGTGGCTTGCGGCCAAACATGCCGGCGCGACGCAACTCGATGCCAATAATATTAACATGATTGCACTGATGCTGCGGCTTGGCATTGGGTCGGTCTTTATCGTCGGCGGCTGGTGGAAGCTGTCGCGGGCTTTGGACCCGGCCCGGGCGGACGCGCTTTTGACACGTTATCTGGCGCCGGACGGCTATATCAACGCGTTTTTCCAGAATTATCTGTTTGCAAGCGACCTGATGACGCCGTGGTTCTTCATGACAGCCCTGTCCGGGTTCGAGCTGTTTGCTGGAATAGCCCTGATGCTGGGTCTGTTCGTTCGCGCTCTGGCGATCACCTTCGGGGTGCTGATGTGGTCTTTTGTGGCGGCCTTGCCGGTGATGACCACACCGGGGCTTACGCCCACGGATCCGACGTTCCTGACTCCGGCGCTGATTGTGCAGATCCGCGATGTGGGCCTGTCGGGGCTGTGCTTTGCCTTGGCAGCGGTTGGGTCGGGTGCGCTCAGCCTTGATGCGCGGTTCTTTGGGCGGGGCGCTGCGGCATCTTCTGCCAACTGGTCAGCGCTTGGATTGCTGATCCGTTTGTCGCTTGGCGTGGTCTTTCTGAGCGGCGGCTTTTTCTATGGGTTGGATCACGTCAAGTCGTGGACGTCCATTCCGCTGCTGTCCATCGCGATCGGTGTCGTCCTGGTCTCGGGGCACGGGGTTCGAATTGCTGCCGCAGCCGCGTTTATCGTGCTGGCGATATCGTGCATCAATAGCATGGATGGTTCAAATACCCTTTGGAACAACCTGAATGCGGTCAAGCGCGAGTTCGCCTTTCTGGTCGCGGCAGGGCTTCTGGTCCGTTTTTCCGGAGGCCCGGCTTTTCAGGCAGGCTATCTGATCCGTCACCCGAAGGCCGCCTTGTTCGGCCCGGAACGCGCGCCTGACCGGATCTGACGAAAAAACCGCCGGCTTCCGATAAGGGGGGCCGGCGGTGCCAGGTTGTTTTGCTCTAGTTTCGGACACGATAGTCTTCGGGCAGGAAGGTCAGGTCGTCGGTGTCCGCCCCCATACCCATATGGCAGGACGCACAGAAGACCATTGCGTCTGAATTCGCCCCAAGGGTCCGTCCCATCAGTGTGCCGTCGGGCATGATCGCCGTATAGAGCCAGTCGTTCGTGTCAGGCGATGTTCCCTCGGCGGCCTTTTCCATGAGGAACAGGGTTTCCCAAAGGGCCTCGCCAGTAGGGCTGATGCTGAAGGTGGGCTTGGCCACGATTCCGCCTGCGGGCATTTCACCAATGTCTTCATAACGCGCATAATGTTCGGCGGCGATGTCGTTTGCATGGTTGGTGGCAAACCGTTCGCCATGGGTGAACGAGATATAGGGCGTGCTGGCAAAATTCTTCCAGAAGGCAAAATCCTGTCCCTCGCTTCGTTCTGATTGCGTCCAAGACGCGAGGATCGCTCCGTCTGCCGGGGAGGCGGCCGCCTGCTGATCCATCGTCTCGATCAGGCAGTCATAAAGCGTCCGCAATGCCTCGTCACTTACCTCGGGTTGCGGTGCAGCGGCTGCGCACGGGTTAGCTGCACACGGATTTGCAGCACAAGGGTTGGCTGCGCAAGGGTTGGCAGCAGCACAAGGGTTCGCAGGCTTGGACACTGGACTGCAGGTGGCCGCGCAGGGATTGGCTGCGCAAGAGGCAGGAGCGCATGTCGCGGCGCAGGGATTGGCTGCGCACGGATTAGCCGCACAGGCATTAACTTCGGCCTGCTGCATTCCCGGCACAAAACAATTGCTTGAAGCGCCCTTCGTGGCCGCACAGGGGTTCGCCGCGCAGGGATTGGCCGCGCAGGGATCGGCTGCGCAAGGGGCAGGAGCGCATGTGGCGGCGCAAGGATTGGCTGCGCAAGGGTTAGATCCACTGGTATTGGCCAAGGCTGCGCCGCTCATGGAGACAGGAGCCCATCCTGCCAGACCAACCGCTCCTGCACCCAGAAAAAGCGCAACGCTGAAGGCGGTACCAGAGTGCAAAGCCCTTTGCAGTCGCGTTTTCCGACGATTATGCGTGGTGTTTGTCATCCGTCTCTCCCTGATAAGTTATCCGTAGGGTTAGCCTACAATAGTTAGGTGTTCGCCGCCCGGGCCTCGGGGGTTACAAAATAATACGCTGGATCTGTAACAATCTGCGGTTTGCTTGGTCTAGTCTGGGGACACCGAACCAAACGGGGCTGCGGATGACTGCGACAGGGAGGCAGAGAAATTCGCTTGGCGCAGCCGGTCTGAACGAGTTGATGCGGCGCAGCCAGCAGGGGGATGCGGATGCCTACCGTCTGCTGCTAACCCGCATGGCGCCGCGTTTGCGGCGCATGATCGTCCTGCGCGCGCCCTGGCTTGGTCGCGAGGATGTCGAGGATGTGGTGCAGGACATCCTGCTGTCCCTGCATCTGTCGCGTCATGCTTGGGACCCTGATCGTCCCTTTCTGCCTTGGATCGCTACGATCGCCCGGTCAAGGCTTGCAGATCATGCCCGCCGCCATGCGCGACGGACAGCAATTAATATTGCCGCGTCCGATCTTGCTGAAACCTTTTGCGATCCAACGACGAATAAAGATGCAGAGGTCGTCGTGAACCTGATGTCCATGCGCAAGGCGATGCTTGATCTGTCCCCGGCCGAAAAACAAGCCGTGGATCACCTTCGTCTGCGCGAACTGAGTTTGCATCAGGCAGCACAGACGACCGGATCGACCGTGCCCGCCCTGAAGGTGGCCATTCACCGCGCCATGCGCAAAATGAAGTCCGTCTTGTGGAAGGATTGATCTTACGTGAGCACCATGCCTGATCCCCGCGCAACGACAGCTGCACTGATTGCCCGGCTGGCGCGGGACACGCAGCCTGTTCGGCCGTTGTCCTCGCCCTTAAGGCGCGGCCTGTTGTGGGGCCTGGCCACGCTGACCTTTGGAGCCTTCATGGCGTGGGCTGTCGGGCTACGACCCGATATGGGGCAACGCCTGACCGACGGTCACTTCTTGCTGGAACAAGGAGCTGCTCTTGCCACGGGTCTAAGTGCAGCAATCGCGGCATTGGCCCTGACCATCCCGGCAAGCGCGCGTGCGCTGCGGCTGTTGCCGGTCGTCCCTGGGGCCTTGTGGCTGGGCACGCTTGGGTGGGGCTGTCTGCGCGATGCGCAGACGGCAGGGGTGCAGATCACGCCCGACCCGGCGTGCTTTCTCTATATTGCCCTGATCGGATCACTTCCTGCGGCCCTGCTGGTGTCGATGCTGCGAAAGGGCGTGCCGCTGGCACCACGTCTGACCATCGCGTTTGCCGGCTTGGCGGCGGCGGGATTGGGCAATGTCGCCTTGCGCTTTTTTCACATGCAGGACGGGGCGTTGATGGTGTTGATTTGGCAGGTCGGATCGGTCGGCCTGCTGGCGTGGCTGTTCGGTTTGGCGGGGCGGTCGATGCTGCCGTGGCCTGTCCTGAGCACAAGACGAACAAGGAGCTGACGATGACGATACCCGATCTGACACATCTTCCGCCAGACGATCTGCGCGCCATGCAGCAGGCGGGGCTGGAGGTGGCCGAATGCCTGCGGGTGCTGAAAAAGGTCAAGCTGAACGTGGTGGGCGAGATCCTGAAGGGACAGGGACAGTTCGTGCGTCTCAACCATTTTCCGCAGGGCGATGTCTATGATCCGGAAACCCATGCGCAATATTACTATCATGCCCACCGTACTGCCGAACACGGTCATTTTCACCTGTTCCTGCGTGCCAAGGGCATGCCTGTCGGCTGCACCCCCACGCCCGAGGCGCAGGGCCGCGACTGGCCCGCAGGCGATCAGGCCTTGTCGCATCTGGTGGCCTTGTCGATGGACCGGTTCGGCATGCCAACAGGCCTGTTCACGACGAACCGGTGGGTGACAGCGGAAACGTGGTATCCCGCCGACGATGTGATCCGCATGCTGCCGCATTTTGCCATCGATCATGCGTGGCCCAGCTGGCCCACGAACCGCTGGCTGACCGCGATGACGCAACTGTTCCGTCCCCAGATAGAGGCGTTGATCAGGGCGCGTGACGTGGCCCTGGCCGCCCGCCGCATGTCCCACCCCGACCGTGACGTGTTCGAGGATCGCGACTTCGAGGTGCTGAGCGAGGCCGCGATAGACATCGCGGCGCAGCGGACGGCGGTCGACGATGCGCTGGCG
>NZ_JBGTFM010000208.1:0-4044 GCF_041747255.1 Blastomonas sp.
CGGAAACCGCAATTATCCGGTCAGCCTTGGCACAGGCGCGTTTGGCCGCGAGCCGTCGTCCGAACTGGCGAGCAATGTCGAGCAGCCTATTTTCGCCCACGGGAATGCGGAGCGGCTCCATGTTGCGAACCATGATGACACAGCCCGCACGGCCGGTATCGAACCAGCGTGCGGTCGGAACAAAGACAACTTCAGGCGCCCATTCGATCACCATCTTGCGGATGCGGTTTGCGCGAAACCGTCCCGGTTTCCATTCGCGGACCGGCCATTCGGCAGGGATATTGGCAAGCGCTCCTTGCGGGAGAAACAATCGCAGTTCCGTGACCTCCTCCCGCTCGAGGAACATCGGAATGAGCCGGCGCAGGTATTTCGCCGCGCCGCCGCTCAACGCGCCATTGGTGTACATGACTACAGCGAGTCGCATGGTATCGGCCTTCCGCCCTTCGCGATCGGGCTAACCGCCATTAAGTCCGGCGATTGCGTTTCGCATGAACGGAAGCTCGTCTATCAGCGCCTTGGTCTGCTCCAGATCCAGCCGCTTCGCATTTTGCGAGTTGTAATCTTCCGCCTGGGAGATGCGCGCTTCGCCTTCGACGTAGTACTTGGCGTAGTTCAGATCGCGGCCGTCCGGCGCAATGCGGAAATAATCACCCAGATCCTCCGCTCCCGCCATCTCTTCGCGCGTCATGAGGGTCTCGTAAAGTTTTTCGCCATGACGCGTGCCAATCGATTCGATGGGGTGGTCCGGCTTGCCGAGTAGCTGCCGCACGGCTTCAGCCACGTCGCCGATCTCGGAAGCCGGCGCCTTCTGAACGAAGATGTCGCCATTGCGGCCATTGCGAAACGCGAACAGCACCAACTCGACGGCCTCATCCAGAGACATCATGTAACGGGTCATTTTCGGGTCGGTCACGGTTATGGGTCGGCCATTCGATACCTGATCGACGAAAAGGGGTATCACCGAGCCGCGCGAGGCCATCACATTGCCGTAACGGGTACCGCAAAAGACCGCCTCGTCACCGGAATTCGCACGAGATTTGGCCACCATGACCTTTTCCATCAGAGCCTTCGACATGCCCATGGCATTAATCGGATAAACCGCCTTGTCGGTGCTGAGGCAGATCACTTTTTTGACCGCATTCGCGGTTGCCGCTTCCAGCAGATTGGCGGTGCCCGATATATTTGTCGCCACCGCCTCCATAGGATGGAATTCGCACGACGGTACCTGCTTGAGCGCGGCGGCGTGAAAAATGTAATCCACCCCGCGCGTTGCGTTCAGAACACTCGTCGGGTCGCGGACGTCGCCGATGAAAAAGCGCAGCTTCTCGCTCGTGAAGCGTTTGCGCATGTCGTCCTGCTTCTTTTCATCCCGACTGAAAACACGGATTTCACCGATGTCCGTATCGAGGAATCGTTTCAGCACGGCGGTTCCGAATGATCCCGTGCCACCGGATACCATCAAAGTCTTGCCTCGAAACATTTGTACTACCTCGAAATTGTTGCGGCTTCTGGCGAGATCAGCTGGCCAATGAAACAGGTGGCCGGTTAGGCGATCGTGACCTTGTACTTGCGGCGCCATAGCTCGAGCATCGCAAGTTGGAAAATCTGATGGGCGAGCCGATCGCTACCCTTGCCGCTGCGCAGAAACGCGCGCGTCGCTTCCGGATCGAGCAGCCCGTCTGCGGCACCGTCGGCCAGATTCTCGAGCAAAGAGGACCATGGCCCCCGCAGCCAGGCGCCCAAGGGTATGGAAAAGCCCTGCTTGCGCTCGACGTCGAACCAGTCCGGCAACCGGCGACGAGCAACATGCCGCAATAGCAGTTTGCGTCCGCCATCACTGGCCCGCTGGTGCGGCGCGAGCTGGCCGAAGGCAAACTCGATGATCGCCGGATCGAGCAGTGGCGCACGAACCTCCAATGAGGTGAGCATGCTGGCGCGATCGACCTTCACCAAAATATCGTCGCACATATAGGTCAGGAAGTCGTGAGCCATGGCGCGATCGCCGATATCGCTCCAGCGCGCGATCAGATCGGCCCGCATCTGTTCGGCCCGCATCCCCCGATAAGGCAGGCCCGATCCCATGAGCCGACTGCGGATCAGCGGATCGGCAATTCGGGAAACCGTCAGCACCGGGTCGGCTCGATCCAAGAGGCGCAGCGCCATCTTGCGCGCAAAAAAGGCATTCGGGAGAATGCGTGCAGCAAGGCCCGCCATACCCAGCCGGTGCGTGCCCAAGCGGCGCATCTTTTGGATCTGGCGCACCCAATTGTGCTGCGGATAACCGCCGAACAGTTCATCACCGCCATCACCGCCCAGCGCTACCGTAGCGTTCTGCCGAATCAGCCGACTGACAAGAAAGGTCGGGATCATGGAGCTATCCGCGATCGGCTCGTCGAACTGCTCGGCAAGGGCGGGCAGCAGGTCCAAGGTGTCGGACTCAGCCATCAATTCGGTGTGCTCGGTGCCCAGTTCCCGAGCCAGACGTTTGGCGATCGGACTCTCGTCCAGCAGATCGCTATCGGGGAACCCGATGGTGAAAGTGCGCACCTGGCTGGACACCCGGGTGGCGGTTTCGGCAATCAGCGAACTGTCCAGACCACCACTCAACAGAATGCCGACCGGAACGTCGGCGAGCAGCTGGCGGCGCACCGAATTCGTCAACAGAGGCTCGAACTCGTCTGCCAGCTCGTCGAAGCCGCGTTCGGGCCCGCCATACATCGGCAGCTGCCAATAGGGCTGGATGTCGAGCCTGCCGTCGTCCGCAAAGAATTCGAAAGTGTGACCGGCGGGCAGCTTGCGGAACCCGTCGAGAAGGCAGCGGTCGCGCGAAACATAACCATAGGCGAGAAATTCATCCATGGCGGCGAGATTTATGGTGCGCGGCAGATCGGGATGGCCAAGCAGGGCCTTCAGCTCCGAACCAAAAACTAACAATCCGTCGCGATGGTAGTAGAAGAACGGCTTCTCACCCGCCCGGTCGCGCGCGCCGAACAGCCGGCGCTCCTTGACGTCCCAAATCACGAAGGCAAACATGCCCTGCAGCCTATCGATCGCCGCGTGACCCCACTCACGATAAGCGGTAAGCAGCACCTCCGTGTCGCTGGTCCCGGTGAAGACGTAGCCCTTGGTTTGCAGCTCGCTGCGGATCGAGCGGTGATTGTAAATTTCGCCATTGTAGATCAGCACGTAGCGGCCATCCGCCGAGACCATGGGCTGGTGGCCAGCGTGCGATAGATCGACGATTGCCAGTCGCCTGTGCCCCAGGCCGAGCTGACGATCCGCGCTGATCCACGAGCCTGCCCCATCGGGGCCACGATGAGTCAGGGTATCGCGCATGTCGTCGAGCATTGCGCTCTCGACCGGCGCACGCGATGAATACAATCCTACGAAACCACACATTGAACCGAGCTCTTGCTAAATGCTTCCTCTAGCGAGAGCCGAGGGTCGCCCGCGCTGGTGACATGTGGTGCCGGTAAGCGCAAGCCTCTTCTCGGCGCTAGAAATGTGGGCGAGCGAGCGCGAAATTCGCGACGTGCACCGCTGGATGGCGGCACTGTTGCACCCCGATCGCAGTGGCAGCACCGCCAAGAGCGCTGCGGCCTTGTCCCTGGTCTTCGTGACGTAGCTTTCAAGTACCTTGCCCTCCTGATTGGCCGCTCGCTACAGGTAGTGCAACTCGCCGTTGATCTTCACGTAGACCTCATCGAGGTGCCACTGCCACTGGCGAAGCCGCGCATGCGGCTGACCCGCTGCCTTCGGATATCTGTAGCGAACAGCGGACCTAACCTGTTCCACCAATGCCGGACCGTGTCGTGGCAGATGTCGATGCCGCGCTCAGCCAGCAGGCCCTCGACGTTCCGCAAACTAAGCGGGAAGCGGACGTACATCATCACAACCAAGCGAATTACTTCTGGTGACGCATTGAAATAGCGGAACGGGCTGACTGGTTTAATAGTGCTGGGCATCGCCCTGCCCTAGCTGATCCTCATCGTTCCTCAGGCCAGTGCATTTTTTCTGACAGTGAACTATCGAATCGTCCGATAT